>JBILSW010000446.1:0-3337 GCA_044371895.1 Rubrivivax sp. | reverse complement strand
CCACGACCGCGGTGTTGCGCAGGTTGGTCAGCAGGACGTTGAGCTCGACGCCGGTGCGGCCGAGCCAGCGGTCGAGCAGCGCGCCGCGGGCGACCTCGGGGCTGGGCAGCTGCGCCAGGGCGGCGAAGGCGGCATTGACGCGAAGTATGCGGCCCTGCGCGTCGGTGAAGGCCAGCGCATCGGCAGTCTGGCGTTCGTAGGCCTCGATCAGGTGGACGTGGTCTTCCACGACCGGCACACCAGCTCGGGATGCCCGGCGCCCCGCGCTGGCGGGCCCTGGCGTGGCGGAGCACACGCGCAGCAGCAGCTGGGCCGACTGCTGCTGCCGGAACACCGCCAACGAAAGCTCGAACTCAAGCTCGGCCGGCGCCGACGCGCCGCCGGCCAGCCGCACTCGCAGGCGCTCCAGGGCCGCATCGACGACGCCGCCACGGCTGGCCGCCAGCAGCGGCTGCAGGCGCGACTGCGAGGCGGCGTCGAAGAGCGCCATGAGCGTCACCCCGGCCAGCCGGCCCGGACCGCGCCCGAACAGCGCCTCGGCGGCGGGGTTGGCCTCCAACACCTTGAGCGACACGCTGTCCGCGATCAGCACCGCCTCGGGGGCCGTCTGGAACAGCGCGCGGTAGCGCGTCTCGGCTTCGCGGAAGCGCCAGTAGTCGCGCTCCATGGCCTGCTGGGCATCGACCAACCGCCGCTGCAGCTGCGCGGTGGCACGCAGGTCGCGACCGAGGGCCAGCAGAGCCGGCTTGCGCGGGCCCGGGGGCTCGTCGGCCAGGGCCAGCGCGGTGTACGACACGGGGATGTCGTCGCGCCCGGTCACCGCGTGGTTGACCTGCCGCCAGCGCGCGGGCTGTCCGGCCCGCGCGTCCTTGAGCAGGACGTCGATCTTGTCGCGACCCTCGACCGTGACGAGTTCGCGCCACGGACACCCCCGCCAACCCTCGCCGAGCAGCTGGGCCAGCTGAGGATCGGGCACGTGGAGATCCAGCACGACGGCGTCGCGGTCGAGCACGAGCACGACATCGCTGGCGGTACCCAGGAGACGGTTGGCCGCGCCGACGTCGATTTCCGCGATGAGGTCCTGCTTCCTCGCCGTCGCGCGCCTCATTCGAGGTCTTTCGGTGCGCCGCGGCGGATCAGTCCCAAGCTCAAGGGGCCTTCTCCCGGGTAAAGACATCGTTCAGGTCATGCGTGCAGCCCCGGACTGCTTCTGCACGCGTTGCGACACCAGCGATTCCGCAAGGGCGGGGGCACTGCGGCCGTCGGTCGTAGCGTCGGCACCGACCTCGTCCACCCGCTCGGGGTAAAGCGAAAACAGCGGACCGCCAACCAAGACGACCAGCGAGGGATTTCGGGAGGCCAGACGCACGGCCGCAATGGTATCCCGCAGCCAGGGCAAACCGACCTCGCTGCCGATGGAAAAGCCGACCACGTCGAACCAGTCGCGCCGGACCCAGGCCACGGCCTCCACGCCGACGCCGGCAACGCCACCGAGCACGTCCCAGCCCTCGCGACGGAAGAACTCGGCCACCATCGACAGGCCGAACATGTGCTGCTCGGCCTCGGGCTGCGTCAGCAGCACCCGGCGTCCGTGGAAAGGATGCTCGACCTCGCGGCCGAAATCAGGGCTCAGCTGCCGCATCAGCCGCTGCAGCCGCCCCAGGCTGACGGTGGCGGTGGCGAAGTCGACGCGATCCTGCTCCCACATCACGCCGAGCTCCCGCGCGGCCGGAGCCAGCAGGTTGACGTAGACGGCGCCGACCGGCACGCCACGGTGGCGGAGCGCCTGGATGACGCGGTCGGTGCACTCGTCGTCATCGGCGACCAGCGCCTGCACGAAGGCCATCAGTTCCTGCGGCGAGGGCTGTCCATGGTCGGCACCCTGCGCCTCGCGGTGCTGGCGAACGAGCCGCGGGATGACGTCAGTCTCCAGCGTGTGGGTGAGGCGCGAGACGCGCATGCGCACGGTGCTCAAGTCGGCATCCAGGCGCCCTGCGAGCGCTGAGTCGGCTGCCTGCGGCCAAGTGGCCGGCTCGGGCGAGCACGAACGGTCGGACCGGGGGGTCGGCTTGGGCCGCATGTTGGGTACCTCCTCACCGCCGCCACCGCCGCCGCCTGGGGAGACGACGGCCGCCGGTCCGACCAGGGCCCGCCGGCCCTCCCCAACCCGGCAGGACAGCCCGGCGGGGCCTTGGTCGGCCCGGAACTCCCGGCCCGGACCCGCGTTCCGGGCCGAGCACTGCAACAAGCCCTCTTGTACACCGCAGGCGGCCTATGGTGAAAGAGGGCGGGACCCTCGCCCGCAGGCGCCCGCCGCCCGAAGCCTCGGAGCAAGGCGTCTTCACCCCGTCCGGTTGCAGTCATCCATGTCCTCGTGGGTCGTGTGTCGCGCGGCGCATGCGGTCACGGTCGTCGTCGGTGTTCGTGGTCCAGGCGCCCGGACTGCTGGGGCAAGGGCCCTCATGGTCGTCCTGATCGTGTGTCAACGCTAGTTTACGTCTATCTCGATTGACATTCACCCGGCGAACACCTAGGCTGCCTGCATCCCCGACCCATCGGGACTGATCCGGGACCCGCACCCCGCAACCGAGCCGCCGATGCCCACCCCCACCCGAGCCCCCGCCCACCGGACCCCGCTGTACACCCCGGAGCAGCGGCGCCGGCGTGACGCATCGGCGTGGACGCTGGTGCAGGGCCTGCTGGCACCGCTGCAGTTCCTGGTGTTCGCCGCCAGCCTGGTGTTGGTGATGCGCTACCTGGCCACTGGCTCCGGCTACGACATCGCCACCGCCTCGGTGGTGCTGAAGACGCTGCTGCTGTACGCGATCATGGTCACCGGCTGCATCTGGGAGAAGGTGGTGTTCGGCGTCTACCTGTTCGCCGATCCCTTCTACTGGGAAGACGTCTTCAGCATGCTGGTGCTGGCGCTGCACACGGCCTATCTCGTGGCGCTGTTCGGCGGCTGGCTGGGACCGCGGGCGCTGATGCTGTTGGCGCTGGCGGCATACGCGGCCTACGTCATCAACGCCACTCAGTTCGTGCTGAAGCTGCGCGCGGCGCGGCTGGCCGCGCGCGACGCCGACGCGGCTGAGCAAGAGGGGGTGCCCGCATGAACGCCGCCAGCGTGATTCCCCTGCACCCGGCCTCCAGCGGCTGCAGCACCGCGCCGGTGCTGCGCGAGCGCGGCCAGCACGAGGTGTTCTGCGGCCTCACGGGCATCGTATGGCTGCACCGCAAGATCCAGGACGCCTTCTTCCTGGTGGTGGGGTCGCGCACCTGCGCCCACCTTGTCCAGAGCGCCGCCGGCGTGATGATCTTCGCGGAGCCGCGCTTTGCC
>JBILSW010000445.1:0-3339 GCA_044371895.1 Rubrivivax sp. | reverse complement strand
CTTCCAGTGGGCGGCGAAGGCGGCGTTGAAGTCCTTGTAGAACTCCCGGCTGACGTCGTAGCTCACGTTCAGCAGGCTCTGCGCCGGCTGCGCACCCGCGAGGCCCGGCAGGGCCATGGCACCGGCGGCGCCCAGCAGGTGGCGGCGGGAAAGGGTAAAGGACATGGGAACTCTCACAGCGCAATGAAGACGGGCGGCGGACTGTAGGCAGCGGCGCCACCCACGCCAACGAAGCAATCCGCGTCTGCTGATGCGGAAAGCGAATGAGCCGGCCAGCGCTGCCGGCCCTCTGGGTCGGGCAGGCCTACCGCTTCGTGAAGATGCGGTCGAACACGCCGCCGTCGTTGAAGTGCGCCGGCTGCGCCTTGCTCCAGCCGCCGAACACCTCGTCGATGGTGAAGAGGTTCACCTTGTTGGTGAAGGTGCTGGCAAAGCGGGCCGCCACCGTCGCATCGCGAGGGCGGTAGTAGTTGTCCGCGGCGATGGCCTGACCCTGGGTCGTGTACAGGAACTCCAGGTAGGCCTGCGCGACGGCGCGCGTGCCCTTGCGGTCGACGTTCCGGTCCACCACCGTCACCGGCGGCTCGGCCAGGATGCTCAGCGAAGGCACCACGATGTCGAAGCGCGTCGGGCCCAGTTCCTTCACGGCCAGGAAGGCCTCGTTTTCCCAGCTCAGGAAGACATCGCCCACGCCGCGCTCGGCAAAGGTGGTGAGCGAGCCGCGGGCGCCGCTGTCCAGCACCGGCACGTTCTTGAACAGGTCGGCCACGAAGGCCTCGGCGCGCGCGGCGTTGTTGCCGAACTTCTTGAGCGCGTAGCCCCAGGCGGCCAGGTAGTTCCAGCGCGCGCCGCCGCTCGTCTTCGGGTTGGGCGTGACGACGCCGACGCCGGGCTTGACGAGATCGTCCCAGTCCTTGATGCCCTTGGGGTTGCCCTTGCGCACCAGGAACACGATGGTGCTGGTGTAGGGGCTGCTGTTGTGCGGCAGGCGCGTTTGCCAGTTGGCCGGGATCAGCTGCGCCTTGGCGTGCAGCTCGTCGATGTCGTAGGCCAGGGCCAGCGTCACGACGTCGGCGTCCAGCCCGTCGATCACGCTGCGCGCCTGCCGGCCGCTGCCGCCGTGGCTCTGGCGCACCGTCACGTTGTCGCCGCTGCGGCCCTTCCAGTGCGCGGCGAAGGCCTTGTTGAACTCCACGTACAGCTCGCGCGTCGGGTCGTAGCTCACGTTGAGCAGCGTGATGTCGCGCTGCGCGCGTGCCAGCGGGCTGAGGCCCAGCGCACCCGCAGCGGCGGAAGCCGCGAGCAGGCTGCGGCGGCGGATGCTCCGGTGGAAAGCGTCTTGCGGATTCGGGTGGGTCATGGTCTGGGGGTCTGTGTGGTGTCGCGGCAGTCATCCGTGATGGACGGCGATGAACGGGGCGCGATCCTAGGAACGCACGACTCGCCGGGCAAAGAAGCAATTCGGTGCTGCTGATGCGCTACGCGCATCAGCGCCTGCGGACATGAACGAAACTACGCGCCGGTCATCCAGCCCCACGCCGCGTGAACTTCCAACAGCTCCGCTCCTTCCGCGAGACCGTCCGCCAGGGCTTCAACCTCACGGGCGTGGCCGAGGCGCTCAACACCTCGCAGCCGGGCGTGAGCCGGCAGCTCAAGGAGCTGGAAGAGGAGCTCGGCGTGGAGCTGTTCATCCGCGCCGGGCGCCGCTTCCTGGGCCTGACGGAGCCGGGCAAGGCCGCGTTGCCCTACGTCGAGCGGCTGCTGCAGGAGGCCGAGAACGTGCGTCGTGTCGGCGCCGACTTCGCCAGCGCCGAGCAGGGCCTGCTGACCATCGCCGCCACGCACACGCAAGCCCGCTACGCGCTGCCTTCGGCGGTAAAGGACTTCTGCGCCGCGCACCCGCTGGTGTCGCTGCACCTGGTGCAGGGCTCGCCGCGGCAGATCGCGGCGCAGGTGCTGGCCGGCGAGGTCGACCTCGGCGTGGCCACCGAGGCGTTGTCGGAGTACCCCGACCTGGTGGCGCTGCCCTGCTACCGCTGGACGCACCTGGTCGTCGTGGCCCAGGGCCACGAGCTGGCCCGCCGCGACGCCGCCGGCCACCGCCTGACGCTGCAGGACCTGGCCGCGCACCCGCTGATCAGCTATGAGCCCGGCTACACCGGGCGCGGCCACATCGACGAGGCCTTCGCCAAGGCGGGCCTCGAGGCGCGCTTCGTGCTGCAAGCCATGGACGCCGACGTCATCAAGACCTACGTGGAGCTGGGCATCGGCGTCGGCGTGATCGCCTCGGTGGCCTTCGACGAAACGCGCGACCGCGGGCTGGTGGCCATCGACGCCCGCCACCTGTTCGCCACCAACACCACGCGCGTGGCCATCAAGCGCGGCAGCTACCTTCGCGGCTACGTGTTCGCCTTCATCCAGACCTTCGCGCCCACGCTGACGCGGCCCGTGATCGAGGCCGCGCTGGCCTCGGCGCCGGGCACGGCGGCCGACGGCCTGTAGCCGGCGGCACGGCGCGCCCGACCGCATCGCGTCGACCCGGGCTTGCTGCGGCCCAGCGTGACGCGCCGATGACAACCCGCCGGCCCGGCGGGTGTGCGCCGGTCGTCACGCCAGGTTCACGATGCCCTTGGAGCATGCAGGGCTCACCAGCAACTGCCCGAGGCCCCCATGTCCCAAGACAGCCGCACGCCCGCCGAGTTCGTCGACCCCGACGACCTGCCCAACAACACCAGCGCCAACACCCACTTCGGCGAGGTGCTGGACCGGGGCCTGAACCGCCGCGGCCTGCTCAAGGGCGGGCTGGGTGGCGCGATGGCCGCGATGTTCGCGCCCATGGCCGCGGTGTCGCTGACGGCCTGCGGCGGCGGCGACGACGACGTCGTCGTGAGCCCGACCGCGGCACCCGCCGAGTCGCTGCTGGGCTTCACCGCCGTGGCGCGCACACTGGCCGACACCAACACCGTCCCCCCCGGCTACACCGCGCGCGTCATCCTGGCCTGCGGCGACCCCATGGCCGTCGGCGTGGCGGCCTACAAGAACGACGGCACCGACACCAACTACGCGCAGCGCGTGGGCGACTGCCACGACGGCATCCAGTACTTCGGCCTGAGCGCCAGCGGCGCGCGCGACGACAACAGTTCCAGCCGCGCCCTGTTGGCCACGAACCACGAGTATATCACCCCGGTCGTGCTGCACGCGGCCGGCCCGAGCCGAACCCACGCCCGGCCTCGCAGGTGGACATCGAGGTCGACTGCCACGGCGTCAGCATCAACGAAGTGGCCAAAGATGCCGCCGGCCTGTTTCAGGCGGTGCAGAACTCGCCCTTCAACCGCCGCA
>JBILSW010000443.1:0-3340 GCA_044371895.1 Rubrivivax sp. | reverse complement strand
GCTTCTCGCAGCCCTCGTCGCAGGCAGGATCCACCACCACCACGAGCAGCCACTGGCCGCGCAGCGAGGCCGGCGCCACCGGCGAGCCGTCCAGCGTGGCCAGCGGCAGCGCGGCAGGCAGTTCGCGCGGGGGCTGGATCAGTTCGCCGTAGTTCGTACGGCCCTCGGGCCGGATGACGAAGTACGTGAAGTACGAGGCGATCACCGGCGAGGCGCACACCAGCAGCACCAGAAGCATCTTCACGCGCCCGCTCAGGGTGCGCCGCTTCTCGGCCTGCGCAGGCTCGGCCAGGTCGGGGGCGGCCATGCTGTGCACGGTCATCGCCAGCGGTTCGTCAGGAGGGGTGGCGTTCGGGGGCATGGTCGGGCCGGGCGGGCCGGAGGAACTGGAACCAGACGAGGAGGCCGAGCGTCAGCGCCGACAGCGCGAACCACTGGAACGCATAGCCATGGTGCTTGTCGACACCGCTGCCGGCAACGGGCCAGTCGCGCTGCAGCCCGTCGGGCGGCGCTCCCGGATCCCCGTCCTGGATCAGCACCCAAGGCCGCAGCCGAAGACCCCGTTCCGTCGCGAAAGCCTCGGTGTCGAGATTCTGCCGGACCGTCCCGGTGCCCGCCTCGCCGAGCTCGTACAACCGCGGCACGCGGGGGGCGATGCGGCCCTGCACGCTGACGTCGGCGGCTGGCGTATCGAACGGGGCCAGCCGCGTGCGGTTCTGCAGGTCGCGCGGGATCCAGCCGCGCTGCACCAGCACCGCGCTGCCGTCGGCCAGTTGCAGCGGCGTGACGATGTAGAAGCCGACGCGGCCGCCCATCGGCCGGTTCTCCAGCGCCACCGTGGCATCGGCCTGCCACCGCCCCTGCAGCCGGGCGCGGCGTTGCAGCAGCGGCTGTGCCGCATCGGCACTGCGCGGCAGGTCTTCGCCAGCCAGCACAGGCTGCGCGGCCTGCTCCAGGCGCTGGCGCTCCAGCGCCTGCTTCTCGGCGGCGCGGTCGAGCTGCCACCAGCCCAGCCGCGCCGTGACCAGCGTCAAGCCGACGGCAGCCAGCAGCACCACCGGGTGCAGGCGCCGCCTCATGGCGCCCGCCCACGCTCCGAGCCGGGATAATCCGGTCGGATGAAAGTACTGATGGTTGTGGTGTTGCTCGCCGTGCTTGTGGCGCTGGCCAGCGCCGGGTACTTCATGCTGAAGCGCGACCCCGGGGCCACGGCCGACGAGCCCGCCGCCCGCGACCGCCGCATGGCGCAGGCCCTCGCAGTGCGCGTTGGGCTGTGCGTGGCGCTGTTCATCGTGATCCTGATCGGGTGGGCCTTGGGCTGGGTGCGTCCCGGCGGCTTGCCGGTGCCGGTGTAGAAACGGACAACGCCGCGGCGGGCGCGGCGTTGTTGGAGGCTGCCGCGCCGCGCGGGCCACGGCCCGCGGGCGCGGGGCGTCAGAGCCAGTACACCAGGATGTACAGGCCGAACCAGACGACGTCGACGAAGTGCCAGTACCACGCGGCGCCCTCGAAGCCGAAGTGGCGCTCGGGAGTGAAGTGGCCCTTCATCAGACGCAGCGTGATGAAGATGAGCATCAGCATGCCCACGAACACGTGGAAGCCGTGGAAGCCGGTGAGCAGGAAGAAGGTGCTGCCGAAGATGCCACTGTCCAGGCGAAGGTTCAGGGAGTTGTACGCATAGAAGTACTCGTAGCCCTGCACGCACAGGAAGATCGCTCCGAGGACGATCGTGGCCCACATCCAGCCGATGGTCTTGGCCCGCTGACCGGCGATCAGGGCATGATGCGCGATGGTCAGCGTAACCCCGCTGGACAGCAGCAGCGCGGTGTTGATTGTCGGCAGCCAGAACGGCCCCATGGTCTGGAACGGCTGCACGATGTCCGCCGGAGAGGCGGTGGCACCGCCGCCGGCGCTGGGCCAGATGGCCTTGAAATCGGGCCACAGCAGCTGGTGGTCGAGGTTGCCGAGCATGGGCAGCGTGTGCACCCGCGCCCAGTACAGGGCGCCGAAGAAGGCGGCGAAGAACATCACCTCGCTGAAGATGAACCAACTCATGCTCCAGCGGAACGAGACGTCGATGCGCTGCGAGTACAGGCCCCCTTCGCTCTCGGCGATGGCCTGGCTGAACCACTGGTACATCACCGTCAGCCACACCACCACGCCGGCCAGCAGCACGTAGGCGCCCCAGCCGGCGCCGTTGACCCACTGGCCGGCACCGAGGATGACGAGGAACAGGCCCGCCGCCATCAGGGCCGGATGGCGCGAGGGCGCGGGGACGAAGTAGTACGGGGTCTGGCCCGCTGGGGTGGTGGCTGCCATGGCTTGCGTTTCTCCTCGAACCCTCGGAACGGCGGGAACTTGAATCGATGAATCAGGCGGCGACGCCGCTGCCCACCACCCAGCGGACGAGCAGCACCAGCGCCACGACGAACAGGGCAGCCCCGAGCAGGCCGCCGATCAGCAGGTGGACCGGATTGAGACGGCTCACGTCGGCGCCCATGTCGCGCGAGCGGCGCACGCCGAAGAAGCTCCAGAACACGGCCTGCAGGGTCTGCGCGAACGACAGCGGTCGCCGCGTCGCGTCGGCCAGCGGGCGTTGGCCGGTGTTCACGAACCCGCTCCAGGCACCGCCACCGCGGCCTGCTGCCCGACGGTCCCCTGGGGCTGGGGCGGCACCTTGCCACCGACCTCGAAGAAGGTGTAGGACAGCGTGATGGTCGTCACGTCCTTGGGCAGCTTGGGGTCGATGACGAAGGCCACTGGCCACTCGCGCGACTCGCCGGGCTTGAGCGTGTACTCGTTGAAGCAGAAGCACTCGAGCTTGTTGAAGTGCGAACTGGAGTGCTTGGGCGCGTAGCTCGGGATGGCCTGCGCGGCCATCGTGCGCTTCTGGATGTTGGTGAACTGGTACATCACGGTGGCGAGCTCGCCCGGGTGCACCTGGATCGAACGCTGCGCGGGCTTGAAGTCCCAGGGCCCGCGCACGTTGGCGTCGAACTCGACCGTGATGGTGCGCGTGGTGTCGACCTGCGAGTTGGTGGTCTGGCCGTGACGGCCCGTAAAGAAACCGTCGGACGCGCGCTGCTGCGACAGCGTGAGCACGTTGATGCCCAGCGCCTCGCAGATGGCGCGGTACATGGGCACCAGCGAGTAGCCGAAGCCGAACATCAGCAGCACGATCAGCAGCAGCTTGCCAAGCATGCGGCCGTTGTCGGTGAGCAATCCCTTCATGTGGCGTGGAACTCCGTCAGCCGCCAAAGAACGCGATGCGCACGACGAACCCGCCGGCGAACACCGCGGCCAGTGACGCCAGGATCAGCGCCAGCCGCAGGTTCGCCTT
>JBILSW010000444.1:0-3340 GCA_044371895.1 Rubrivivax sp. | reverse complement strand
CATGCACTACGCGGTCCTGGACGACGGCGTCCTGCTCTTCGGCAGTGAGCTCAAGAGCCTCTTGGCTTACACGGGGCCCGCTGGCGGCGGCCTGCGCCGCGACATCGACCCCGCCGCCCTGGAAGAGTACTTCGCCCTGGGTTACGTGGCCGAACCACGCACCGTGTTCCGCGGTGCCCGCAAGCTGCCCCCGGGCCACAGCCTGGCCGTGCGGCGTGGCCAGCCGGTGGGCGAGCCGCGCGAGTTCTGGGATCTGCGCTTCACGCTCGACAGCCGCATCGGCCTGGCGGACGCCTGCGCCGAACTCACCCAGCGCCTGCAGGAGAGCGTGCGCCTGCGCATGATCGCCGAGGTGCCGCTGGGGGCGTTCCTGTCGGGCGGCGTCGACAGCAGCGCCGTGGTGCAGGCCATGGCCGCGCTCTCGGCCGCGCCCGTCAACACCTGCAGCATCGCCTTCGACGACCCGCAGTTCAACGAGAGCGCCTTCGCGCAGATGGTGGCCGACCGCTACGCCACCGACCACCGCGTCGAGACGGTCAAGAGCGACGACTTCGACCTCATCGATACCCTGGCGCGCCTGTACGACGAGCCCTACGCCGACAGCAGCGCCATCCCCACCTACCGCGTGTGCCAGTTGGCGCGCAAGCACGTGACGGTGGCGTTGAGCGGCGACGGTGGCGACGAGGCTTTCGGCGGCTACCGCCGCTACCGCATGCACCTGATGGAAGAGCGCATGCGCGCGGCGCTGCCGGCCGGCATCCGCCAGCCGGTGTTCGGCCTGCTGGGCCGGGTGTACCCCAAGGCCGACTGGGCCCCGCGCGTGCTGCGCGCCAAGACCACCTTCGAGGGCATGGCGCGCACCAGCGTGGAGGCGTACTTCCACAGCGTGAGCATCCTGCGCGGCCCGATGCGCTCCCAGCTCTTCAGCGCCGGCCTCAAGCGGGAGCTGGCGGGCTACGACGCACAGCAGGTGTTCGAGCGCCACGCGCGGCGCCACGCCGACCTGTCCGGCACCGACGATCCGCTCGCGCTGATCCAGTACCTGGACCTGAAGACCTACCTGGTGGGCGACATCAACACCAAGGTCGATCGCGCCAGCATGGCCCACAGCCTGGAGGTGCGCGAGCCGCTGATGGACCACCCGCTGGTGGAATGGCTGGCCACGCTGCCTTCGGACCTCAAGATCCGCGGCAACGAAGGCAAGCTGCTGCTGAAGAAGGCCATGGAGCCGCGCCTGCCCGACGACGTGCTGTACCGGCCCAAGATGGGCTTTGCCGTGCCGCTGGCCCGTTGGTTCCGCGGGCCGCTGAAGAAGCGTGTGCGCGAGGCCGTTCTGGGCGAGCGGCTCGCAGACACGGGTTGGTTCGACACCCAGTACCTTCGCCACCTGGTCGACGCTCACACTTCGGGCCAGCGCGACTACAGCTCTCCGCTCTGGACGATCCTCATGTTCGAGGCGTTCCTGCGTCAACTCGAGCCCGGTCATGCCGCCGCGCCGTCGATTCGACCCACGGACCAACCGCTCGCCGCCACCGAAAGCCATGCCTGACGTCCTGCGAATCGGGCGCGCCGTGCTCACAAACGCGCTGGCCGCCGTCGCCCCAGGTGCCTATCTGAAGCTGACCGGCCAGACTGGCCGTGGCGACGCTTCGACCGAGACGGCCGAGGACATCGCGGCTTACTTCGAGCGCTGCGTGGCCGACTATCGTGAGCGTCTGGGCGGGGGCGCCTTCGAGGGGCGCGTGGTGGTGGAGTACGGTCCGGGCGACTTCCCCGGTGTGGCGCTGCTGCTGCTGGCGCTGGGCGCCGAGAAGGTCTATTGCGTGGACCGCTTCGCGATGGTGTCCCTCAGCCCCAAGAACGAGGCCGTGATCGCCGCCCTTCGTGCCCGGCTGGACGACGCCGCCAAGGCGCGGTTCGACCGCGCTTTCGTGGAACCGCGGCGTCCGTCGGCGGGTTTCGATCCAGCGCGGCTGGGGTACGTCGTGACGCCGCGCGGCTTCAGCGGCCTCACCAATCGTGCCGATCTGGTGATCTCTCGTGCCGTTCTGGAGCACGTCAACGACCTGGAGGGCACCTTTGCCGACATGCGCCGCGCGCTGCGGCCGGGCGGACGGGCACTGCACCTCGTGGACCTCAAGAGCCAGGGCCTGCACCGTCGCAACCCGCTCGACTTCCTCGAGACCTCGCCTTGGCTGTGGACCCTGATGTTCTCGCACAAGGGCGTGCCGAATCGTTGGCGCGCGGATCGCTACCGCGCCATCGTGCGACGCCTGGACGTGGAGCAGGCGCTTCTCGAGCCGACGCTCAGGGCCGCCGCCGATGCGGTCGCCGCCGTGCGGCCGCGACTGGCCGCCCCGTTCCGCGACCTGTCGGACGACGACCTGGCCTGCCTGGGCCTGTGGGTCGGCTTCCGCAAGCCCGCTGGAGCGGTCTGATGCGCGTGCTGCACGTACTGGATCACTCGATCCCCCTGCACAGCGGCTACACCTTCCGCACGCTGGCGATCCTGCGCGAGCAGCGCTGCCTTGGCTGGCAGACCCTGCAGCTCACGACACCGAAGCAGGGTGCCACTTCGGCCGTCGAGGAGCGCGTGGACTCCCTCGTGCTGCACCGCACGCCCAACCGTGGTGACGAGGGACTGGCGGCGCAGATGCGCCTGACCGCGCGGCGTATGGCCGAACTGGTGCGCCGCGAGCAACCGGACATCGTGCACGCACACTCGCCCGTGCTCAACGCCTTGCCCGCCCTTTGGAGCCGCATGGGCAGCCGCGTGCCGCTGGTCTACGAGATGCGAGCGTCCTGGGAGGACGCCGCGGTCGATCACGGCACCACCACCGAGGGCAGCTTTCGCTACCGCCTGTCGCGTGGCCTCGAGACGATCGCGCTGATGGGGGCCGACCAGATCACCACGATCTGCGAGGGTCTGCGTGGAGACATCGAGTCGCGGGGCATCGCGGCCGACAAGATCACGGTGATCCCGAACGCCGTTGACGTGGCCGACTTCCGCTTCGGTGTACCGGCGTCGCCCGAGCTCCAGGCTCGTCTGGGGCTGTCCGGCCGCACTGTTCTGGGCTTTGCCGGCAGCTTCTATGGCTACGAAGGGCTGCACCTGCTGGTGAATGCCTTGGCGCTGCTGCGCCGCCAGCGGCCGGATCTCGTGCTGCTGCTGGTGGGGGGCGGGCCCCAGGAGCAGGCCCTGCGGGCCCAGGCGGCGGCCGCCGGCCTTGGCGACGCCGTCATCTTCACCGGGCGTGTGCCTCACAGCGAGGTGCAGCGCTACTACGAGCTGATCGACGTGCTGGCCTATCCGCGCCTGCCGATCCGGCTGACCGAGCTG
>JBILSW010000441.1:0-3341 GCA_044371895.1 Rubrivivax sp. | reverse complement strand
GTGCAAGGCTGGTCGCCACCGCAGCTGCTGGACCTGCTGCTCAAGCTCTGCCACGACGCCATGGCGGTGGCGGGAGGGGCGGCGCCGCGCTACTTTCCGCAGGGCTCGGTGCCCTCCTGCGCTTCGCCGGCGCGGCTGCGCGCGTGGTCGCTGGAGCTGCAGCTCATCGCCCGCCACGCCGCCCATCCCTGGAACGAGGGCGTGCTCGCTGACGCGCTGGTGGCCGCCGCCGCCCGCGCACTGCAGCCGCCCGCGCCCCGCCCGGGCGGCCCCCGCCGCGCCGGCTTGGATACACTGCCCGCATGAACGACCGCACCGCCACCCGAGCCGGCGCGCTAGGCCCCGCCGCGGCCGCGGGCGGAGCGGCCGCTGCCTCGCGCCCCAGCGTCATCCAGCTCGTGTTCCGCGAGAAGGGCGCGCTGTACGCAGCCTACATCCCGCTGTTCACCGACGGCGGCCTGTTCGTGCCCACCACGCGCGAGTACCGGCTCGGCGAGGACATCTACCTGCTGCTGTCGCTGCCCGACGACCCGCAGCGCTTCCCGGTGGCCGGCAAAGTGGGTTGGCTGACGCCGGCCAATGCCTCCGGTGGCCGTACCCAGGGCGTGGGCGTGCGCTTCCCGAACGACGACAAGTCGCGGCAGCTCAAGATGAAGATCGAGGAGATCCTGGGCACCTCGATCCAGTCGCAGAAGCCGACTCAGACCATCTGACCGCCACGGGCCCGCCGGTCCGGCCCGCCCCGATGTTCGTCGACTCCCATTGCCACCTCAGCTTTCCGGGGCTGCACGAGCGCATCGCCGACGTGCGGCGCGAGATGGCGCTGGCGCAGGTGGACCGCGCCATCTGCATCTGCACCACGCTCGAGGAGTTCGAGACCGTGCACGCACTGGCGCGCGATCACGCCGAGCTGTGGTGCACGGCCGGCGTCCACCCCGACAACGAGGGCGTTCGCGAGCCCACGATCGACGAACTGGTGGCGCTGGCCGGGCGGCCCCGCGTCGTGGCCGTCGGCGAGACCGGGCTCGACTACTACCGCCTGGGCGGCCGCAGCGTCGCCGACATGGCTTGGCAGCGCGAGCGTTTCGCGGTGCACATCGAAGCCGCGCGCCGCACGGGCCTGCCGCTGGTGGTGCACACGCGGTCGGCCAGCGAAGACACCGTGGCCATGCTGCGCAGCGAGGGCCGGGGGGCCATCGGCGGCGTGTTCCACTGCTTCACCGAGACCGCCGAGGTGGCGCGGGCGGCGCTGGACCTGGGCTTCTACATCTCGTTCTCGGGCATCCTGACTTTCCGCAACGCCGAGGCGTTGCGCGACGTGGCGCGCTGGGTGCCCCTGGAGCGCTGCCTGATCGAGACCGACAGCCCCTACCTGGCGCCGGTGCCGTTCCGCGGCAAAGCAAACCGGCCGGCCTACGTGCCGTACGTGGCGGCGCAGCTGGCCCAGCTCAAGGGCCTGCCCGTCGAGGCCGTGGCCACCGCCACCAGCCGCAATTGCGAAGCCCTCTTCACGCGCCTGGGCCCGGCGCCGGAGACAGTCCCATGCTGAGAACATGGTTGAAGTTTCTTCTTTACGCGCTTGTCGCGTTGTCGTTCTTCCCGGCCGCTGCCCAGGACGAGGTAACCTTCTTCCGGGCCGTCAACCTGGACGACGAGCGCGGCGTGCGGAACTGGCTGGCGGCCGGCGGCGACCCGAACCGGACGGACGCCCGCGGCCAGACGGCGCTGATCCTGGCCATGCGCGACGAGTCCTTCAAGGTGGCGGCAGTGCTGCTGGACCATCCGGCCACGGTCGTCGACGCCGCCAACGCTGCTGGCGAGACCGCGCTGATGATGGCGGCCCTGAAGGGTCACCTGGCCTGGGCGCAACGACTGGCCGCACGGGGCGCGGCGCTCCGCCGCGAGGGCTGGACGCCGCTGCACTACGCCGCCAGTGGGGGCGGGTTCGACGTCGTGCGCTGGCTGCTGGACCAGGGCGCGCCCATCGACGCGCTAGCACCCAACCGCAGCACACCGCTGATGATGGCGGCGCGCTACGGCGCCAGCGAGTCGGTGGAACTGCTGCTGGCCCGCGGTGCCGACGCGCGGCCGCACAACGACCGCGGCATGGACGCCGCCGACTTCGCACGAGGCGCCGGGCGCGACGCGCTGGCCGAACGGCTGACAGCCCTGGCCGCGGCGGCACCGCGCCCCTGAGGCGTTTCGTCATCGATTTCACGGAGACGTGCGCGACGCAGTGTCGGAAATCACCTGACAGGCGGGTTCGGCCGCCGCCGTCTTCGCAAGGGCTTTGCTCGGGCGTAGAGTGGGCCCGAGTGTCATGCCGACACGCCCGTGGAGTCCCTCATGTCGCATCAGGCCCCGTCACGCAACCCGTTCATGCTGATGACGCACCCCGAGGTGGTGTTCGCGGCGGTCGAGAAGTCTGAACGACTGGGGCAACTCAACCGGCACCTTTGCCGCCCGCTGGACCGTCCGAGCCCCGGCGCCGCCGGCCGGCCTGCAGCGCCAGACGACGACAGCGATGTCGATACGGCAGACGCCAGCGACTGAAGCGCAATACCCGCTCAGGATGTGCAAGGGCGCGTCGGCGCCCTTTTCTACGCCTGAGTAAAAGAGCACGATGTATATTATGTTGCGTTTTGTGGAAACGGCCTGACTCTTCCGTTGGTGGGGGTTGGTGGCTGACACCAGTGAAGTCCAGCATGTTTCGGCCATGTCGGGATTCGATCTCGCGCAAACATCCACCAGTGGTCGATCCTGACACCAATTCTCCTCGCCCAAGCCGACTGGTCGAGCCTGGATGTAGAGTCGGTCGGACGAGTGTTCCTCGTCGAGCGGCGGATCCCGAAGCACAGAACTGGCTTCTTTGGCCGCGTGTCCTGACCACCCGTCGTGGCCGTGCGATCGCAGATTCTTAATCCCACCTGTCTACGTCGATCGCTTGCGAGCACCGGTCGGCTGGCCCTTCGGCAGAGCCGTAGGCGCCCGGCCGCGCAACCATCGTCTTTCGGCGGCGCTTTGTTCGCCGACGCGCTTCTCGAAGGCTTGCACAAAAGACGTGACGCTCTGCGTGCCGATCGCTGACAACCAGCGGTGCAGTTCCACGAGGTCCAGCCGCTGGACGCCCCGTTCGACCTTGCTGACGGCACTCTGTCCAATCAGCAGGCGCTCGGCCAACTCTTCTTGGGTCAGTCCGGCCGACTGTCGCGCCGCGACCAGAAGTTCAGTGAGGATGTCGTATGGCGGCGGGAACGGCTTCTGAGCATCCCAAGCCCATGAATGCGCCCGGCGTTCGCGAAGAAACGATGGTGCTGCTGCGTTACAAGGTGAACGGCAGC
>JBILSW010000442.1:0-3341 GCA_044371895.1 Rubrivivax sp. | reverse complement strand
GTAAGGCTCGGTGTGGCGCGCGCGCTCCTCGGGGTCGTCGTACGCGGCGCGGATCTCGCGCGACAGCGCCGCCTTGGCCTCGCCCGTGAGCACGTGCACCTGCCAGGGCTGGGTGTTGGTGCCGCTGGGCGCGCGGGCGGCCACGGCCAGGATCTGCTCGATCAGCTCGCGCGGCACGGGGTCGGGGCGGTAGGCCCGGATCGAGTGGCGGCTGGTGATGGCGTGGTCGACGGCGGCGATGGATTCGGGCGAGGGCTTCATGCGGTGGGCGGGGTGCGAACCAGGGGTGCGAGTACGGCGCGCATCGGCTCGGGCAGGGGCACGGGACGGCGCGTGGCGCGATCGACGTAGACGTGGGTGAACTGCCCGATCGCGGCGGCCAGCGGCGCGTCGTCGCCGAAAAGGCCCAGGCCGTAGCGCACGCTCGAGCGGCCCAGCTGCTCGACGCGGATGCCGGCGGTGACGATCTGCGGGAACGCCAGGCTCTCGAAGTAGTGGCACTGCGTGTGCACCACGAGGCCGATCACGGGGCCGGCGTGGATGTCCAGCGCGCCAGCCTGGATGAGCAGGCGGTTCACCGCGGTGTCGAACAGGCTGTAGTGGACGACGTTGTTCAGGTGTCCGTAGACGTCGTTGTCCATCCAGCGGGTGGCGATGGCGGCGAAGTGCACAAAGGCCTCGCGGCGCTGCGGCTGCGGGCGATCGTTCGTCATGCAGCGGCCCTGCGCGTGGTCTGCCACGACTGCCACGATTGCAGCGCCAGCTCCAGCGTGCGGCGCTGCAGCGCCACCGTGGTGTGCAGGTCGCGGCCGTAGCCGCCGGCCATCGACAGCGCCACCGGGATGCCGCGCGATCTCAGCGCGTCCAGCACGCGCCGGTCGCGCTCGGCCAGCCCCGCGGCGCTGAGCTTCAGGCGGCCGAGGCGATCGCCCTCGTGGGGGTCGGCCCCGGCCAGGTAGAAAGCCAGGCCCGGTGGCGCCGCGGCCGTCCGCTCCCAGGCCACGGCCAGGGCCGCGTCGAGCGCGGCGAGGTAGGGCTCGTCGGTGCAGCCGTCGGGCAGCTCGACGTCGAGGTCGCTCGGCTCCTTGCGGAACGGGAAGTTCCGGGCACCATGCATCGACAGCGTGAACACGGTGTCGTCGTCGCTGAAGATGTGGGCCGTGCCGTTGCCCTGGTGCACGTCGAGGTCTATGACGATCACGCGCAGCAGCGCACGCTGCGCCCGGTGCCACTCGGCCTGCATCAGCCTAGCGGCCACGGCCACGTCGTTGAACACGCAGTAGCCCGAGCCCTTGTGGGCGTAGGCGTGGTGGGTGCCGCCGGCCAGGTTGGCCGCCACGCCTTCGGGGCCCTGTCCGCTGCCGAACAGCGCGGCGCGTGCCGCGGCGATGCTGGCGCCTACCGAGCGGCGGGCGCGCTCGACCATGCGCTCGCTCCAGGGAAAGCCGATCTCTCGCTGCTGCGCCGCCGTGGTGGTGCCGTGCGCGATGGCGTCGATCCACGACGGCTCGTGCGCCAGGGCCAGCTCGCCGTCGCTGGCCGGGGGCGCCTCGCCGACACGGATGCCGGGCATCGAGGCCTCCGCGGCCTCGCGAAGCAGCCGGTACTTCGTCATCGGGAACGGATGCCCCGGCGGCAACGGGAGCACGAAGGTGTCGGAATGGAAGGCGAACACGGCACAGGATTCTAGGAAGTTGCCCCTAGTTTGCTGCGGCGCAACAAATAGCGCTTGCCAGACCTAGTGGGAACCCTATACTTCGCTCCATGTTGCGGCGCAGCATCCCGAGCTTGGCCAAGCTTCCCGGCGCTGCGCCACGGATTCCCTCTCGTTCAACCCCTGACGTCCTGGAGATCATCATGTCCACGCCCTTCACCCCCGAACAGCTGCTGGCCGCCCAGAAGGCCTCCGTCGAGACCCTCTTCGGCCTCACCACCAAGGCCTTCGAAGGTATGGAGAAGCTCGTCGAGCTGAACCTGCAGGTTGCCAAGGCCAGCCTGGCTGAAGCCGCCGACACGACCTATGCCGCCATGTCTGTGAAGGACGCCCAGGAACTGCTGGCCCTGCAGGCCGGGCTCCTGCAGCCGGCTGCCGAGAAGGCCGCCGCCTACAGCCGCCAGCTGTACGACATCATGGCCGGCACCGGCGCAGAGTTCACCAAGACCGCCGAAGTTCAGATGGCCGACAGCCAGAAGAAGATGCTCGCGCTGGTCGACACCGCCGTGAAGAACGCGCCCGCCGGCACCGAAAGCGCCGTGGCGCTGGTGAAGTCGGCCGTGGCTGCCGCCAACAACGCCTACGAGAGCGCCCACAAGGCCGCCAAGCAGGCCGCCGAGGTCGCAGAAGCCAACTTCACCGCGATGACGGCCACCGCCGTCACGGCCACCAAGGCCGCCACGCCGGCCAAGGCCAAGCGCGCCGCCTGACCGACGGCTCCGGCGCAGGCCGGTTCCGGACGCAGCCCCGCCCCGGCGGGGCTTTTTTTCGCACTTTCGCGACGGCAGCGACGCGGCGCAGCGATCCGGCGTTGCCGGGTAGGGTCGCGAGGCGAGCCGTTGTCATGCAGCAGTCCTTCTCCCCCGAACCGCCTCGCCAGCGGGTCTACCGCAGCCGCGCTGCGAACGTCATGGACCACGCCGCCCTGCGCCACCTGCTCAAGCAGTCGCGCACGCGCAATGCCCAAGAGGGCCTGACCGGCCTCCTCGTCTATCGCGACGGCTGCTTCATGCGGCGGCTCGAAGGCCCTGCCGACGGCGTGGAGCGAGTCTGGCGCTCCATGCTGCGCGACGGGCGCCACACCGAGATCGGGGCGCTGCCCACGCCGTGGTCGCCGGTGCGCCCGTTCCCCGACTGGCGCATGCGGCTGGCCAGCGCGACCAGCCGGCGGCCGAGTCCGACGCCGTGCCGGTCGACCTGGTGGCCATGCTCCAGCTCAGCCAGCGCACCGACATCGCGGCCGACTTCATGCAGGGCATCGCTTTCTGGCGCAACCTGCCTTCCCCGGAGGAGATGCCCCTTGTGCTGTGTCGGGCCGGGTAACCCGAGGTGAATCGCTTGCGCGATCGCGTGCTCGAACAGCAGCCGCTGCTCAGCGCGCTGGGTTGGCACGTGGTCGGCCCGGTGTCGCGCGCCATGGGCGAGATGTGGATGGACGACCGGCTGCAAGGCGTGGATCTGGTGCTCGGCCAGGGCCGGCTTCAGTTGCTGGTGCGCCGCGTCGCAGGCCAGCGGCCGCGGCGCGCGCCGCGCCCGGGCGGCCAGGCGCTGGTGGTGCCTGCCCCGGGCGAGCAGCACCTGGCCGGCGCCACCTTCGCGGCGGTGGCGCTCGACGCCGCCGGCTGGG
>JBILSW010000440.1:0-3345 GCA_044371895.1 Rubrivivax sp. | reverse complement strand
GTCCGCTGGGCTTTTGAGATTGCTGAGATTGCCAGCCACACCGGCCAAGGCGCCCAACTGCGAAACGGCGGCCGATACGACGCTTTGATGCTGCTGGGGCGGCATCAGCAAGGTGCGCGCTGTGTACCACTTCGGCCACAGGGAACTGCCTGCCAACCCCAGCGCGCCTGCAGCAACGGTGACAGCCAACACTAACGTCCAGTTACGGGCCAGCGGTTGAACCAGCGCGATCAAGTCGATTTCGTTATCCAGGCTGCCCCGGATCCGGTCGTCGAACGTAGCGTTCGTGTCGCTGCCATTCGTAGCGTTCACGTCTCTAATCCCTCAACGTCGCAATAGTCGCCGCCCCAATTCCAAAATTGCCCAAGATCTGCGACTGTTCCTTTACGTTGATCCGTGACCTCACTTCGATTGCGGAGCACTGAGGAAGTGAGGCCCACTGGTGAAGCCGCTGGGCGCATTTGGCAACTCGGTCATGCAGCCGATCTAAGGCAGGCAACTCGGCTACGACGTCACGGCCACTTCCGGCTTGGTGCTGGCGTTGCACTTGCCGAGAACGCTGACACGCGTGATGGCCTAGGTCGACGCGGCATTGCCGGTGCGCGGCATGGCGAGCAGTGACATCCCGCGCAGCTACCTCGGCCCTTTGGTACCGGCCTTGAGCGACTTTGCCGCGATCGCGAAGCTGCGCGGCGATGCGTTCTTCAAGCAATCGCTGGGCATCAGGCTGCTGCTTTCCAGCCCAACGACGCGCCAGCGAATGCACAGCGTAGCGCCCGCGCTGTCGAAACGTCAGCTGCCGGTGGTTGAGCGGCGGCTGCACGCCCATGCGCCGTAGCACGGGGTGCTGCGCAGCGCATGGCTCCCGCTGGACATCGACACCTCCATCATGGACAACAGAGGCGCGGTCAAGGAAGGCGTGGAGTGCACCTACGCCGGTGTAGCCTGCTCCTGCCCGCTGACGGCCTAGCTGTGCTGCCGAGGGTTGTTCTTGAGGTAGCCGTTGCGCCCAGGCACACAGCAGTCGACCAAGGGAGCCGAAGAGGACCCGTGGCGCATCTAACCCAAGGCGCAGCGGCTGAGCGCGGCCGGCCCCTGGGAGCGTGTGCTGCCGCGGTTGGACTCGGTGTTTGATGCGGTGGCGCTGATGGCCGCGCTGGAGTCGGTGAACGCGCCGGCTCCGCCGCAACTGGTCTGGCTCATCAAGTGGAACCCGCGCTGCGCCGGCGCGGCAAGGTTCGTCCGGCAGAGCGGCGCAGCCCACATGCTTTGGGAGCGTCCTCACAGGGGCAAGCGCAAGGCCCTGTGGGAGGAGGATGTCGAAGAACCCGGCGTGCAGCGAGGGGTACCCCGCGTGCTGAGTCTGGTGGCGCGCTCCGCCGGTGCGGGCTGACAGCACCTGATCGTGCCCGACTACGAACTCGATCGCTGGACTACGACGCTGTCGGGCAGCGTCGATGCGGCAGCGGTAATGGCGCTGTACGCCGACTGCGGCACGAACGAAGTCACGCGAACGCCCCCGGGCAAGTTCGACACCAATGCGCTGATGTGCCGCCTGGCGGCGCTGGTAATGAACATCCTGAGGCAGATCGGGTAGCGCGGCATGCTCGGGCTGCTTGCGCCGGTTCGGCACCCGGCAAAGAGGCGGCGCATCAGGGCCGTGCTGCAGGAGTTGAGGTACCGCGCCGGCAGAATGATCAAGCAAGGGCTCTAGATGGTGCTGGGGCTGGTTGCCAACGACCGCGTCGCACACGCGTTGATGCGCTTGCAAGCGCAGTTCGCCGCCACGGCCTAGCCGGCCCAGGCGGCCGGGATGATTGGATGGCCGACAACGCAGGCGTTCCGCCAAGACGGTGCGCGCAAAAGAGGCTGCGAGCCGCCATGAGCCAGCCCGATTAGGCCAGACTCGGCGAATCAGCTGTTCAGAACGGCCGATAGCGGCAGTTTGCCACCCGATTGAGAGCACAACGAAGGGCTGATACAGCAACTGAGTGTATCGGACGAATGCGGTCACGCCGTAGGGCGGGGTGGGATCACGGATCCACGACAGGTTCTGCGTCCACTCCTTCGCAAACTGGGCAAAGGTCACCTTGTTGACCTCTTCCCGCGCAAATACCGCGTCCCCCGCCTCTATTGGCACACGCCGGATCACGTCCGCGTTGCTCAACCACTCTGCAGAGTCGCGCGCGCTAACCACATCGCCATTGCGAATGCACACCACGCCTTCATCCAGCGCGGCGCAACTCGGAGCAGTCCCGTTGTCGATCTCTCTCATCGCGTCGCACTCACCACCCCCGCCACCCCCAGCCCGAACTGGAACACGATCTGCGTCCAGTCCTTCGCGGCCTGCAGGAAGGTGGTCTTGTCCATCTCTTCCGGCACGAAGACGGTGTCGCCGGGCTCGGCCGGCACCTGGGCCAGCCCGGCAGACTGGCCAAACCACGTGCGGCCGCCCTGCGCGCTGCTCACCACGCTGCCGTTGCTGCGCACCACGAACACGCTGCCGCGGTCGGCGCCCTTGGTGGGGCCGCCGGCCAGTTGCAGGTAGTCGCCCACACTGCGCCCCGGCAGGTGCAGGTAGCTGGCTGCATTGAAGACGCTGCCGAACACGCCCACCGTGGTGGGGCGCGAGGGGATGAAGATTCGGTCGCCGTCTTCCAGGGCCATGTCGGGCAGCTCGGTGGCATCGGGCCCCAGTTGCAGCACGATGCGGCCGCTGGGCCGCAGCGCGCGCAGGCGTTCCACCAGGCGCTGGGTGCTGGTGGCGCGCGCCTGCTGCGTGGCGGCATCCTCGGTGGTGGCCACGCGTTGCGATCCGGCGACGCGTGCAAGGTCGGTTTCCAGATCGCCCAGGGCGCGGTCGTAGTTTTCCTGCTGCGTGCGCTGCACGCTGACGCGTGAGAACTCGGTTGCAAACAGGTAGGCGCCCGGCGTGTAGCCGCCGGCGGCGCGAATGGCGTCTTGCACGCTGCTGTTCTCGGGCAGCACGTACTCGCCCGGTCGCTGCACCTCGCCCTCCACCTTCACCCGTTTGGCCTGGCGCTGCACGGGCAGGGCCGCGCTCACGGCGCTGAAGGCGCGAAGCAGGTCGCCGTGCGAAAGCGCGGCCCGTTCGTCGCGCGGCAGTTCAAGCTGCGCGATGCGGCTGGCCTTGCGCTCAGCCAGGCGTTCCACCGCCAGGCGCGTGCGATCGGCCACCGCGGTGAAGCCGCCCACCATGCGCAGGGCGTCCGTCACAGTCTCGCCGGGCTTCAGCTCGATGACGGCCGGGTTGTTGACGCTGCCGATGAAGCCCACCTGCGTGCCCACGGGGCCCACGTGCACCACGTCGCCCGCCTGCAGCAC
>JBILSW010000438.1:0-3370 GCA_044371895.1 Rubrivivax sp. | reverse complement strand
GGGCCGGTTGCTGATGAAGATGTGCAGCATCTCGGTGCTGCCGATGCCGTCGACGATGTCCACGCCGTAGTGCGCCTTGAAGCGCTGGCCCAATTCGGCCGGCAGCGCCTCGCCGGCGCTGCTGCAAAGGCGCAGCCGCACCTCGCCCGGCGCCGGCAGCGCGGGCGAGGCCAGCATGCCGGCAAAGCCCGTGGGCGCGCCGAAGAACACCGTGGGCTGGAAGCCATGCACCCCGCCCTTCCAGCGCCGGAACGTGGCCTCGGGCGTGGGCCGCTCGCCCATCAGCAGCACGGTGGCGCCCACGCTCATCGGGAAGCTCAGGCCGTTGCCCAGGCCGTAGGCGAAGAACAGCTTGGCGGCCGAGAAGCACACGTCCTCCTCGCGCAGGCCCAGCACGCGGCGGCCGTAGAGCTCGGCCGTCCAGTAGGGGTTGGCGTGCGAGTGCACCGTACCCTTGGGGCGGCCGGTGGAGCCCGACGAGTACAGCCAGAAGGCGGGGTCGTCGCGGCCGGTGGGCGCGGGCTTCTCGAGCGGCGAGTGCGCGCCCGTGAAGACCTCGAAGTCGATTTCGGCGGGGTGCAGCGGCGCCATCGGGTGCGAGACGATCACCTTCTGCACCTCGTGGTCGCTCTTGACCAGGGCGGCGTTGAGCGCCGGCAGCAGCGCGCCGCTGACGAGCACGGCCTGCGCGCGCGAGTGCTCCAGCATGTAGGCGTAGTCGTCGGCCGTCAGCAGCGTGTTCACCGCCACCGGCACGAGGCCGCCGTAGATCGCGCCCAGGAAGGCCACCGGCCAGTCGATGCCGTCCTGCATCAGCAGCAGCACCCGCTCCTCGCGCCGCAGGCCCAGTCCGCGCAGGCCGGCGGCCACGCGGCGCACGCGGGCCTCCAGCGCGGCGTAGGTGAGCAGGCCGCTGTCGTCGACGAAGGCCGCCTTGGAGCCGCGGCCGGCATTCAGCGCCAGCAGGTGGGCGGCGAAGTTGAAGCGCTCGGGTGGCGCCGCGACGGAAATCTCGGTGTCCATGGGCTTGTCTCCGGGGTCTGGTCGTTCTGGTGAGGGCGCGTGGTTCAGCCCAGCGCGCCCAGCACGGCGCTGCCGGCCTGCAGCGCGGCGCGGCGGTGGTAGAAGTTCAGCGCCTTCAGGCCGCCGAGTTCCTCGCCGCCACCGGCGCGGCCGGGGCCGCCGTGCAACGACTGCGGCATCACGTTGCCGTGGCCGGTGTGCGTGGCCCCGACCTCGGGGCTGACGACGTGCACGCGGCCGTGGCTGGCGGCCAGCTCGAGCGCGGCGCCGGCCAGCGCGGCGGCGTCGCTGCCGTAGACCGACGCCACCAGCGAGCCCTGGCCGCGCCGTGCCAGCGCCAGCGCGTGCGGCAGGTCGCGGTAGGCCACGAGCGTGCTGACGGGACCGAACACCTCGTGGTCGTGCACCAGCGCCGCGCCGTCGGCATCGCGCGTGCCCAGCAGCGTGGGCGCGACGCAGCACGAGCGCTCGGGGTCGGCGTCCACCAGGGGCTGGCGCGCGCCGTCGTGCAGCACCTCGGCCTGCGTCTTCAGCCGCGCCAGGCCTTCCTGCACCGCGGCCTTCTGCGCGCGGCTGACGAGCGCGCCCATGCGCACCGACTCGTGGCGCGGGTTGCCCACGGCCACCTTGGCCAGGCGGGCCGACACCGCCGCGGCGACGGCGTCGTACAGCCCGGCCGGCACCAGCACGCGGCGGATCGCGGTGCACTTCTGCCCCGACTTCACCGTCATCTCGCGCGCCACCTCCTTGACCAGCAGCTCGAAGGCCTCGGAACCCGGGGCCTCGCCGGGCATCAGCAGCGCGCTGTTCAGGCTGTCGGCCTCGATGTTGGTGCGCACCGAGCGCTCGGCCACCGCGGCGTGGCGGCGGATCACGGCGGCCGTGTCGGCGCTGCCGGTGAACGACAGCACGTCGAAGGGCTCCAGCGCATCGAGCAGGCCCGCCGAGCTGCCGCAGACGACGCTCAGCGCCCCCGCCGGCAGCACGCCGGACTCGACCACGTCGGCCACCATGCGCTGCGTCAGCCAGGCCGTGGCCGTGGCGGGCTTGACGACCACCGGCACGCCGCTGAGCAGCGCCGGCGCGGCCTTCTCCCACAGCCCCCAGGAAGGGAAGTTGAAGGCGTTGATGAACAGCGCCAGCCCCGGCGTGGGCACCTGCACGTGCTGGCTCAGGAACGGCGGCTCCCTGCCCAGGCGGGCGGCCTCGCCGTCGAGCAGGAAGCGGCGCTCGCCCGCGCCCTTGCCCAGCTCGGCGCCCCACTTCGCGTACTGCGCCAGCGTGTACAGGGCGCCGTCGACGTCGACCGCGGTGTCGTTCTTCACCGTGCCGCTGTTGGCCAGGGAGAGGGCGTAGTAGTCGTCGCGCCGCGCCTGCAGCACAGCGCCGACGCGCGCCAGCAGCTCGGCGCGCTGGCCGTAGCTCAGCGCCCGCAGCGCCGCGCCGCCGGCATCGCGCGCAAAGGCGAAGGCGGCAGGCAGGTCCAGCCCGGTGGCGTCGACGCGCACGAGTTCGTCGCCGGTGACGGGATCGAACAGCGGCGTGCCCGCGCCGCTGCCGGCCTGCCAGCGGCCGGCCACGAAGTTGCTCAGCAGTTCGCTCATGGTCACTCCCGGGTGAAGTCGATGCGGCCCTGCGGCAGCAGGTAGAGCACCAGCGCGCGGCCCTGGCTGACGGTGGGTCGGTGCGCACTGCCCGGCGGCATCACCACCCAGCCGGCGGGGCGGCCGTCGAAGCGGGCGTCGCCGTCCAGCGGCATGACGAGGTCGATCTCGCCCTCGGGGTGCACGTGGTGCGGGCCGGCCACGTCGGCCATGTCCACCACGTCGACCGAGAAGCCGTGCAGGTCATCGGCGGGCTTGAAGATGCGGCCGTAGCGGATGCCGCCGCCGTCCAGCAGCTGATGGCGCTGGCACAGCCAGCCCTCGGCCACGCCGGCTCGGCAGCTGGCCTCGAGCTCGCGGTAGGTGGCGCTGCCGGGGCCGCACTCGGCGTTGAGCCAGGCGTCCAGCGCCGTGTCGAGCGGCCGGCCGGCCAGCCGCGCGGTGAACGCGGCGATCTGCTGTCGGAAGGTGTCGGGGTTCATGACGGGGATCAGACATCCCGGCTTGCCGCCGGACGGGCTATGCACTATTGTGCGTGCCGACACGTTACGACCGCCGATCCACCATGTCAAGCACTATATTGCATCCCTCCGGGTTTGCCCCGGGCGCCGGCGAGGACGAGGCCGAGGCCAAGAACCCCTTCCTGGTGGCGCTGGGCGAGCGCGTGCGCGCGCTGAGGGCGCGGCGCGGCATGACGCGCAAGGCCGTGGCGGTGGCAGCCGACGTCAGCGAGCGGCACCTGG
>JBILSW010000418.1:0-3449 GCA_044371895.1 Rubrivivax sp. | reverse complement strand
CAGCGCGAACGCAAGCCCCAGCAATCCCAGCAGTTGGATCGCCGCGGAAGCGAGCTGCACCGCACCGGGCACATCCCCATCGGCCAGCCGCTGCGACATTAGCCGGATAAGCGCCTTGCCGATGCCCAGGTCCAGGATGCTGGCGTAGCCCACAAACGCCCAGACGAGGGCCAGGAAGCCGAAGCGCTCCAACCCCAGCAGCCTCATCAGCAGCGGGATCGAGGCCAGTGCGACGACCATCGGCACGACCAGCCCGAACAGGTTCCAGGCCGAGGCCCTGACGAGTCCCGACCGACGCGGCCGCATCACCATCGCACAGGATGCGTGTGTGAGCACACGTAGCCGAACCCTGCGGACGGGCCTTCGGCAGCCGATATCCCCGAGGTCGCATCACCTCCGCGCCGCCACCCATGGCCTACACTCATTCGCAGACCCACACCCGCCCCAAGCGCCCGGCGATGCTGATTCCCTGGATGTGCCTGCTCGCCGCCTGCGGTGGCGGCGGCGACGATGAGGCCCCGGCCGATGGGGCCTCGGTGGTGCTCGTGGCCAGCGGCACCTCGCGCACCGCGTCGCCGTCGGGCACCTCGGCCCTGGCCGTGGACGACGCCGACTGGGCCGAGTTGCTGCGACCCTTCGACACCCCGCACGAGGCGCTGCCGGCCGGCGTCCCCGCGGGCTACGACTGGCGCGACCGCAGCCGCCGCCACGCCGGCAACCGCGCGCCAGCCGGATTCACGGCCTACACCGGCTGGGCACAGGCGTTCTGGGCGACGGGCGCCGCCGTTGGCTCGCAGCGCCTGGAGCTGCGCCAGATGCAGTCGCTGCTGTGCCTGCAGACCGCCGCCGGCCCGGTGTGGCAGCGTGTGCAGCAAGGCAGCCTTGAAGGCGCGTCGTTCCGCGCCGACTTCGTCGGCGACCACAACGTGCCGGCCGACAAGACCGCCGTGAACGCGAGCACCGTGCGCGTGGGCTTTGGCGCGGAGCGGGCCTACCACTTCTGGCCGCGCCAGGGGCGCGTCGTGCTGGGCGACATGCCACTGTGCGGCATGCTGGTGATGTTCCAGGCCCGCGCCGTCGCGCCCGACGGCCAGGCACTGCCGCCCGGCACCTCGCCGGCCCTGCTGGCCGGCGCCGGGGCTGACTTCTGGCTCGACACACTTGCCGCCTGGGTCAATTTCCGGACCAACACGCCTGTGGGAAGCGGACAACTGCGCCTGGTGCTGCCGCAGTGGCGCTGGTACGGCATGGCCACGGGCGACAGCGCGGCGATGGCGCTGTTGCGGCGCGACGGCTTCGCCGACCGCAGCAATCCCTGAGACCTGGTTCATCGCGCCGCCGCGGCGCCGGCGCAGCTCTGCCAGGCCGCGAGCAGCGCGGCATAACGCCCCACCACCGAGACCTGCGTTAAGGACGATGCGTGCCGTCCGCGGCTGGCCGCCGCCATCGGCGCCACCTCGCCGGGTGAGGCCTGAAGCCGGCGTAGCGGCAGGTCCAGCGTGGTGACGTCGCCCAAGTGGCGAGCCGCGTCGCCGGCCATCCAGTGGTTGAAAGGGCCGTCGCGCGCCACCACGGCGTTGCGCGCGGCCAGGGCCTCCACCAGCAAGGGGTTGGCGCCTCCGACGCGGTGCCCTTGCAGGTGCAGCCAGCCGTAGGCCCGCAACTGGTCTACCAGTGCACGATGGAAGATGGGGCACCAGGAATCGCAACTCCGGGCCGGCTGCGGCCCGCACTTTGTGGTGGTGGGGATCGGCCTCGTCGTAGTGGCCCATCACCGCCAGCAACCGCCCGCGAGGCTGTGCCGACCAGCCCTGCACGATCCCAAACATGGAGTTCTCGGGCTCTGCCCGCGCGATGACGGTGGCATAGCGCCCGCTCGCCGGCCCGAGGAGCGCCTCCCGCACCGTCGGCTCGTCGCGCGGAACCACGGCATGGGCACCATAGGAGATGGCGGTGGAACGCGCGGCCACGCCATGCGGCGCGAGGTGGCCGGCGATCTTGTGGTGGTCGGCTAGGCCGCAGCCGGCCCGCTCGCTGAGGCGGAACCAGGCGCGAGCGGCACGCCCCCACTTCTGCCGCTTCCACTCGATGCCGTCCGAGTTGATGAGACTGGGCACGCGGGCGCGCCGCAGCCGCCATGTGAAGGCCGCGGTGTTGTAGCCCAGCGTGAGGCACAGGCCGGCATCGCCGCGCCCGGCCCCGCCCACCTCATGGGTGATGCACCGCGCGTCGAACACCAGCGCGCCCAGCGTGCCACCCTGCAGCACCGGCACGACGACGCCTTCGACGCCGCGCCAGGTGCCCGGCGTCTCCGGCCCGTCGCCGAACTCCTGACAGTAGGCGCCGACGCGCCAGCCCAACGCCGCCAACGCCAGAGCCAGCCCCTCGGTGAAGGCCTCGAAGCCCCCGAGCATGGCCGGCACACCGCGGATGCCGAGCACGCGCACCAGCGGGCGTTGCGCCCTCATGCCGTGGCCTCCGGCAAGCGCACGCCCAGCCGTGCGTACAGCGCAAGCGTCGCGTCCAGGTAGCGACGGCGCGAGAACCGCTGCTCGACACGTTCGCGCGCCAACCTGGCCTGCTGCACGAGACCGACATCAGGCATCGCGGCTACGGCGCGCAGCCGCTCGGCCAGCGCCTCGGCGTCGCCGCTCGGGAACAGCCAGCCGCCCTGCCCATGCTCGACGATCTCGCCAATGCCACCGATGTCGGCGCCCACTACTACAGTGCCCAGCGCCATGCTTTCCAGCACGGTCATCGGTGCGTTCTCGTACCACTCCGAGGGCAGCACCACGCAGCGTGCGGCGCGCACCGCGTCGTGCAGTGCCCGGCCGCTGACGAAGCCGAGGAACTCGACCTCGCCGCCCGCCGCCGCGGCCAGCGCCCGCAGCGTGGCCTCCTCAGGCCCGGTGCCAGCCAGCTTGAGTGGCACACCCGCCGCCGCCGAGGCTCGGATCAACGTCGCCACGCCCTTCTCGGGCGCCAACCGGCCGAAGTACAGCACGTGTCGGCCAGGCTCGAAGCGCGGCTCGAACGCAGCCGCGTCCACCCAGTTCGGCACGTGGACGAGCTGCTCCCGGCGCCAGCCCCAGGCCACAAACTTGTCCATGAAGAAGCGGCTCGGGCAAACTACCGCCGCCAGGTGCCGATGCCAAGTGCGCAGCTGCCGGTGCAGGCCGCTTTCAACGGCCACGATGGCGCTGGCCGCCAGCGAGTCACGCACGCAGCGGTGCCGCACGACGTTGAGCACGCTGCCGTCGCGGCAGCGCTCGCAGATGCCGCCGCGGTTGAGCATCTTGTAGGCCGGGCAGGCGATCTTCAGGTCATGCGCCGTCATCACCGCCGGAATGCCGCGCTCGCTGAACAGCGGCAGGATGGCCGGCGAGTGGTGGTGGTAGATGCAGTGCAGATGCGCCACGTCGGCCGGAAACTCGTCGAGCAGCCGCGCC
>JBILSW010000101.1:0-7948 GCA_044371895.1 Rubrivivax sp. | reverse complement strand
ACCTTGCCGGCCATCGTGGCCTTCTCGAGCCAGCCGTAGGCGCGTCCGAACTCCAGCTCGTCGATGAAGTGGCGGCTCCACGGTGTGGGCTCGTTCTTCGGGTGCTGCATCGCGAAGTACGCGCACTCGAAGCCGGCGTCGGCCATCATCGCCGCGTGGTCCAGGTAGACGACATCGCTGCCGCCGCGCCGGTAGTGGTAGGTGTTGACGTTGAGCAGCCGCGTCATCGCCGCGCCACCGCGGGTGGGGGCGATGCGGCGGCCACGCGCTCGGCCAACACGCCGGCACTGAAGAAGACGAACGCCATCGCGGTGTAGTTGTCGATCAGGTTCTCGCTGAAGAGGTAGATCGCCACGGTCAGCAGCGGCACCGTCTCCCAGCGCCGGCCCAGCCGCGCGAACACCAACACCAGGATCGCCAGGAACGCCGCCAGCGTTACCAGCCCGAACTCGAACAGCAGCCGCAGGTAGTCGTTGTGCGGCACGAGGCGCATGTCCGTCAGGCGGACGCTGGAGCCGACGCCGAAGCCGAACAGCCAGTGGTAGAGATCGGCCGCGCTCCATACCGACAGAATGTCGACCCAGTGCTTGAGTCGGAAAACGAAAGACAGGTCCTGGGTCTTCAGCAGCAGCACGAGTTCGGCGAAGGTCACGGTGCGCAGGTTGATGCGGCCGTCGGCCAAGTAGCGCAAGCTTTCGATAACGGGTGTGAAGCGGACAAAGGGCTTGTCGTTGGGCCAGATCATGTAGCCCGCCGCGGCAGCCGCCACCAGCAGCGCCAGCACCAGCAATTCGCGCGGCTTGGCCACCGTCATCGCCATCGCGAAGACCACGGCCAATAGCACGCCCAGGGTTCCGAACATCATGCCCACGGTCATGAAGACGATCAGGCTGCGGACCGGCTTGCCGGTGACAACGGCCACCATCGCCAGCACCGCGACGGCATACACCGCAGCGTTGTTGCGGTTGGCAAAGATCGAGGTCTCGCGCACGCCGTCGATCTCGAAACCACTCTGCAGCAGCTGGCCGGCCCAGGTGAGCAGCGGCACCGCGATCAGCACCGCCAGTATCGCCCGCACCGCGGGGCGCTGCCACAGGAAGCCGTCGCCCTGGGCGAGGCGGCGGCGCTCGAACGCGGCGCCGAACACCAGGAAGGCCGGGACCAGCGTGATCTTGACGAGGTCGCCCCAGATGATGTCTTTCGGGTTGACGACGACGCTGCAGGCGATGCCCGTCAAGTAGATGACGTAGGCCACGACGACGACCAGCGACCAGCGAGACGGCGGGTGCGCGCGCGTCGCCCATGCGAAGGCCACGACGCCGAAGATCACCACCGCATAGATGTTGCCGAGCGCCTTGATCAGACCGGACTGCGCTGTGTAGGCCAACCCCATTAGCAGCACGTAGGCGGCGAACTGTGCGACGAACAGCACGCTGTCCTCGGCTGGGCGCGGCGCGGCGTGGGAACGCATAAGCGTCACCGGCCGGTGACGGCCGAGTGCGGGGCGCGCCGGCAGCAGCGTGAAGCGCTTCATGGCAAGGTCAGGCCGTGCTGGCCCGGTGCGGCCACAGCACCCTCATGGGCACGCGGGCCGGCCAGCGCCTCGCGCAGGCGCTCGGCCGTGCGCGCCCAGCGGAAACCGCGCACGCACTCGCGGCCGGCACGGCCAAGCGCGGCGGCGCGTGCGGGGTCGGCCAGCAGGGCGGCCACGGCCGCGGCCAGCGCCGGAGCGTCGGGGCGCTCGAGCGCGATGCCGTCGCGGCCGTCGACGAAGCGGTCGATGCCGTTGAAGGCCGCGCGGCCGCCGACGACGGCGCGCCCCGCCGCCAGCCCTTCGAGTGTCTTGTTGATGAGGCCGTAGCCCTTCCACAGCGGACTCAGCACCACCCGGCACCGCGCGTACAGCGGCGCCAGGTCGTCGGCAAACGGCTGGTGCTGCACGCCGGATGTGGCGGCGAAGGCGGCCTGCAGCGCGGCTGACGCGCCGCGGCCCACGACCGTCAGGCGGGCCTGCGGCTGCGCAGCGCGCACCGCCGGCCACACCTGCTGCAGCAGCCAGAGCGAGGTGGGCGCGTACTCGCCGGAGAGCTCGGCGACGAACAGCAGCTCGGCCGCGGTGTCGCCGGCCTCGGGCAGCGCGAAGAGGTCCTCGTGCACGCCGTTGGGCACGAGGCGCGAACGCGCTGCGGCGGCCTCGCCGACCAGGTTCCGCAGCGCCTCGCGGTCGGCGGCGGTCTGCAGCAGCACGCGGTCGGCGCCCTGCAGCAGCCGGGCTTCGGCGCGCGCCACCAGCGGCGAGCGCAGTCGGTGGCTCAGTGCCTGCGGCCGCCCGGTCCAGCCGGGTTGCGGGGCCCGCCAGCGCCAGTGGTATTCGGCCGCGGTGCAGTCGTGAACGGCAGCTACGGTCCAACGCGGCGCCAGCTGCGGCAGCGCCGTGCGTGCAGCGCGCCAGCGGGCCAGCGCCCGCACCGGCGAAACGAGCACGGGCGCGGTGCGCCACGCGGGCTCGAGCGCCTGCAGCGCCGACAGGTCGGACGGCACCCAGCCGTGCTGGTACATGCCGCGGCCGGTGAGTTCGTCGGCGATGCGCACGGCCCGGCCCTGGCGGCGGAAGACGGCCTCGCCTACCGGGCCGTGGCGGCGCTCGTTCTCCGCCCGGCCGGCGTCATCCACAGGTTCACCCTCGCCGCGCAGCAGCACCAGCCGCAACTCGTGGCTGCGGCCCAGGTGCTCGAGGTAGTGCACCAGCGGCAGGGTGATGCCGTTGCGGGCCGGGTGCGGCAGCTGGTCGACCACCACGAGGACGCGGTCACCCACTGGAATTCACCGGGGGTTCGTTCCAACTGCCATGCGAAGGACCCGGCGCACGGCCAGCCTGCGAGGCCCGTCGACAGCCATGGCTCAGGGCTGCGGCACCGCCGCGCGGGGGCGCGCCGGGTTGCCAGCCAGCCACTCCCGGCTGACGGCGGGCAGGGTCGCCAGCAGGTCGCGCGTGAAGGCGTCCTGGTCGCGGAAGGCCTGCGCCGTGTCGCGGTTGATGGACGACACCCGGAACAACAGGCCGTCGGGGATGACGCGCTGCAGGCCGTACTCAAGCTCGATCATCCGGCGCTCGAAGCCACCCAGCGAGATGCGGTCGCCGATCGTCACCCAGTAGGTGACGGGTTCGTAGCGCTGGCGCGAGAGTTCGGTCTCGAGCCGCCGCACCGGAAGCGTGCCGTGCGACGTGGCAACGCTGTCGATGCGGCTGCTGCGCACCTGGCAGCCCTGCGCCGGGTAGCAGACCTCGGGGTAGTGCACGGCCATCGCGGCGCGCTGGTCGTCGCCGTAGGCGATGGACAGCATGACCACGGTGCCGCGGCTGTTGACGTAGGCCCGCGACAGCGTCTGCGTGTAGATGCGCTGCATGTTCGCCAGTACGCTGGGGTCGGGCAGCACCACGCCGCCGGCGCGCAGCAGCCGCCAGTCGCCGAAGCGCTCGGGCACGACCTGTTCCAGGTCGAAGCGCGGGCGCTGCTCGGCCAGCTTGTGGACCGGCTTGCCGGCCTGCGCGAGCAGCGCCACCAGCACCATCGCGATCACCATCGCCAGCGCCTGTCGCACCGGCTTCGTCAGGGCTGCCATGGCGATCAGGCCGGGTGCGCCGCCCGCGTGCGCACCACGGCGCGTGTCGCGGTGTCGGCGGCGATGATCAGCATCAGCGCCGCCATGAACAGCACCATGCCGGCAAAGCCGTGCAGGAAGCCCTGCCCGGCTTCGTCGCCGAAGTGGTAGGTGATGAGCGTCAGCGCGATGACGCGGATGACGTTGGCCGCGAAGCTGATCGGCACGATCAGGATCGCCAGCGTGATGTTGCGCATGGCCGATTCGTGGCGCACCAGGTTCAGGTACAGCAGGCCCAGGGCCTCGAGCGTGAGCAGGGTATTCAGGCCTGCGCAGGCGTCTGCCACCAGGAGCTGGTAGGGCCCCACCTGCAGGATGACCCCGGTGCGCGCCACCGGGTAGCCCACGTTCCACAGGATCCACTCGGCCACGGTGCTGACGGCCAGCTTCATGGGCTGCGTGAGCGTGTCCACCACCACGCCGGGCAGCGGCACCATGAAGAGCATGAAGAACAGCGGGAACCACACCACCTTCAGCGCCGCCGAGCCGCGGAACAGCAGCAGCGCCGACACCACCAGCCAGATCAGCGAGCCGACCTCGAACATCTGGATGCCCTGCGTGCGCCCGAAGGCGTACAGCAGCATCGCGATGCCGAAGCAGCCCCAGCCGGCGCTGCGTGCCGGCTGGTCGGGCAGCGCCAGCAGCTCGGGGCCCTTGCGCCACAGCAGCCACAGCGAGATGGCCAGCACCAGCGGCCCGTGTCCCTGCTGGTCGGTGCCCCAGATGCCGTTGAGCAGGTCGCGGAACGAGGGCACGTACAGCGCCAGCGCGCCGAGCGCGACGATGCCGAACGGCGCGAGGGGGTGCTGCAGGGCGGCGGCAGGCGTCATCGGGAACCTCGTCGTGACGATTCAGCGCTCGTTGTAGACCACGCCCGCCAACTGCGCCGGCGTGCCTGCGAAGCTGGCCACCAGCTCCTGCAGCGTGGCGAAGCGGCTCTTGTCCTTGCGCGCCACCAGCAGCGCCGCGCCGGCACGCGCCGCGATGACGCTGGCATCGGCGCCGTGCACGGCGGCCGGCGTGTCGATCACGACGTGGTCGAACTTGGCGGTCAGCTCGCGCATCAGCAGCCCGAAGCTGGCGCGTTCCACCAATTCCAGCGGGTTCGGCGGGGTGGTGCCGGCGGTCAGCACGAACAGACTGGGCACGGCGGCCACGGGCTGGATCGCGCCCTGGTCGGAGCGGCCCGACAGGATGCTCGACAGCCCGGCGCGGTTGTCCAGCCGGAAGACGTCGTGCTGGCGCGGGTTGCGCAGGTCGGCGTCGACAAGCAGCGTGCGCCCGCCGAGTTGCGCCAGAACCAACGCCAGGTTGGCGGCGCAGTAGCTGCGGCCGTCGCCGACGTCGGGGCTGATGACGGCCAGCGCCGGGTGCGGCGCGGTGCCCGCGAACACCCGCATCATCAGCTGCGAGCGCAGCGAGCGGAAGTGCTCGGCGCGCGCACCGAAGGGGTCGACCAGGGCCACGAGCTCGTCGCCCAGGCGCGCGCCTGCGCCGGTGGCAACCGGGTAGTCGAACTGCTGCGACAGGGCGGCGAGCACGTCGTCGCGGCTGGCCAGGCCCAGGGCCACGGCGGCCTCGCCGAAGCGCACACCGTTCTCGCGCTGGTGCGCCAGGATGCGCTCCACCTGCTCGGGCTTGAGGTCGCGCAGCGCGGTCAGGAAGTCGCCGATCGTGCGTTCGCCGCCGGCCACCGACTGAGCGTCCACCGGTTCGCGCAGCGGCTCCACAAGCTCGGGCGCGGCCTGTTCGTCGTCGCGGAACTTGGCCATCAGGCGGCTCCCTTGGCGTTGGGGACGGACGGGGCCGGCAGCGGAGCGAGCAGCCGCTGCTCTAGCGCGGTCATGCGGCGGTCGGCCAGCCGCGCTGCAGCACCCGTGCCCGGCATCAGGCCGATAACGGGCAGGTCGAGTGCGGCCACCACGTCGGCCATCGAGCGCACGCGGCGGTTGCGCAGCTCCAGCAGCAGCACCACGGCCACGGCCAGCAACAGGCCGATGACGACGGACAAGATGACGTTGAGCACCACGCTCGGAGAGGCCGGCTCCGAGGGCGGCAGGGCCACCGTGAGCTGGTTGACGTTGCTCTGCGTGGACTGGCCCTCGATCGTGCTCTGCGTCAGGCGCGCCAGGATGGCGTCGTAGGTGCGCTGCGCGCTTTCGACCTCGCGCACCAGCACCAGCCCCTCGTCACGCACGGCCTTCATGCGCAGCACCTTGTCACGCTGCGCGTCGAGGCTGGCCTTGACCTCGGCCATGCGCTGGCGGTTGATGTTGCTCGACAGCGAAACGCTGCCTGTGGCCTTGGAAGTCTCGGCGGCCAGGCGCTGGCGCAGCTCGGCCACGCTCGCGCGGGCTTCCAGCACTTGCGGGTGGGCATCGCCCAGTCGCGTGGTCAGCTGCTGGATTGCGGCCTCGGCGCGGCCGATGTCGGCCTTGAGCGAGCCCACGATGGGGTTGCCCAGCACCTCGGGCAGGCGGTCGCCCTGCGGGCCCTGCGCCTGGCGTTCGCGGCTGGCGCTCTCGGCGTTGATGGCCTGAAGCGCGGTGAACTGCGACGACAGCTCCGTCAGGCGCGCGTTCTCGACGTCCAGCCGCTCGTCGGTGGCGATGATGCCCTTTTCCTTCTGGAAGGCCGAGACGCGGCTCTGTGCGGCCTCGAGCTTGTCGCGCGCCTCGCGTGAGCGGTTCTCGAAGAACTGCTGGTAGCTGCGGGCCGGGTCGACGCGCAGCTCCAGCGTGGTGTCGATGTAGGCCTGCACGAAGGCGTTGGCCACGCCGGCGGCGAAGCGGGGATCGGCAGCGCGGTAGGTGATGGTGATCACGCCGCTCTCGCGCGAGGGCTCGACTTCCATGCTGCGCTGGAACAGCGCGCCGAGCCAGCCCTCGATGGTGCCGCGGCCGCCGGCTTCGTCCTGCCACTGCTGGCGCACCTGGGGGTTCTCGGCGAGCTTGAGGTTGCGCACCACGCGCTCGGCCACGCGGTCGCTCTTGATGATGTCGACCTGCGTGGCGATCTGCGCCGGCGAGCCCCCGCCGCCGTAGAGCACGGCGCTGATGGGATCGGGCTTGAAATCGACGACGACGCTGGCCGTTGCCTTGTACTGCTTGGTCAGCGACAGGCTCACCAAGGTGGTCAGCAGCACGGTGGCGGCCAGCATGGCCAGCGCCAACCACCAGCGCGCGCGAAGGATGGAGAGGAACTGTCCGAAGGTCATGGCTTTGTGGCCGGTGGCTGGCTCGGGCTAGAAGAGGCTCTCGCGCACAAAGACGACATCGCCTTCGCGCAGGGTGTCGGTCATGGCCGGCTGGGTTACCTCGACTTCGCCATTGCCGCCCTTGCGGTGCACGCGGATACCCTTCTCGGTGCCACGCGGCGTGAGACCGCCGCCGGTGGCCAGCGCCTGCAGCAGCGTCATGCCGCGCTCAAGCCGCATCGGGCCCGGGCGCTGCACCTCGCCGTAGATGTAGACCAGGGGCTGGCGATCGACCCAGACGGCGTCGCCGTTGCGCAACACGATGTCGCGCGCTGCGCCGCCGGCGGCAAAGAGCGCCGGCAGGTCGACCTCATCTCGAAACGGCTTGCCGTCACGGGTGCCGGTGACGACGACGACATCGGCGCCGCCGGGCGCGACACCGCCGGCCAGCGCGATCATGTCGGTGAGCCTGGTGTCGGCCGTCTCCAGGGGGTAGCGGCCGGGCCGGCCGACCTGCCCCAGCACGTTGACCTGGTTGCCGCGCACCTGCAACACGATGATGGTGACCTGCGGGTTGCGCAGGAAGTTGCCGCGGGCCAGGCTGTCGGCGATGAGCCTCTCGGCCTCGGGCACCGAGAGCCCGCCCACGCGAACCGAGCCGATGAGCGGGAACGAAAGCACTCCGCCCTCGTTCAGCCGCGACTCCAGCGTGAGCTCGGGGTTCTGGAACACCGTGATGCGCAGCACGTCGCCCACACCGAGCCGGTACTCGGCCGCGGGCGCGGCCGGCGCCGCGGCGGGCGCTTGCGCGGCCGGCACCTGCGCAAGCACGGGCAGGGCCAGCGCCATCGATGCGGCCGCCAGCGCCGCAGCCCACCGGCAGCGCATCATCATCACTTGAGCCCCAGGCCCTTGCTGACGTCGGTGCCCGTCAGCGGGCCGCTGGCGGCAGGCGCGGCCGCGGCAGCCGGCTTGGCAGCCGGCGCCGACGCGGCGCCCCGCGCGCCTTCGGCGAACTTGCCGACGTACTCGATCTTGGCGGCCGCGCGAAGGGCCTTGATGTCGTCTTCCACGAGCTTGCGGCGGCGC
>JBILSW010000437.1:0-3375 GCA_044371895.1 Rubrivivax sp. | reverse complement strand
CCGGGCAAGGCGTGCATGCGCAAGACCTTGCGCCGACGCGATCCGCCTTGACGAGGGGGCTTGCCGGCTGAGGCAGCCGCGTTGGAGTTCGGAGTCGACGCCTTGCAGCCAAGCGGCGCCTCGCTTCCCTCAAGGCACGAGCATGGGCCACAACGTCGGAGCAGACTGAAGACGTTGGAGCATCCATCGGCCGGCGCTGCCCAGGCCGTTGGTTCGGTGGGCCAGGCAGAACGCGGCAGCAGGCCGCGGCTGCACGACGCGCAGCCGCACCAGGCTGCCGTCGCGAAAGGCCGGCTCGGCCATGAATCGCGGCAAGAAGCCCACGCCCAAGCCAGCCACCTGGGCGGCCATCTTGTCCCGCATCGTGGCCACGGTGAGCGTGTCCTGTCCCTGCAGCAGGCCGGCGCTTCGGTTCGACCCTGAACGCGAACTGTCGGCCACGACGACGGCACGATGCGGCCGCAACGCGTCGTCGGTCACGGGTTGACCGACGCGACCGGCCCATGCGGCCAAGGGATGAGACGGAGAGACGGCGTACTCGAAGGACAAACGGCCCAGCTCATGGATCTGGTAACCGCCCCCGGGCGGAACGCCCCCGGCGCCGAGTCCTGCCACGACGAGGTCGGCACGACCTGACTGCAGTGCGTCCCAGGTACCACCCAGGCCTTCCTCGGCCAGCTGCAGGCGCGTGCCGGCTCCCAGCGCGTCGAAATCAGCAATCACCGGAAAGATGGTCTGCAGCCCGAAGATCGTATCGACCGCCAGCCGCAAGGTCGCCTCCCAGCCTGCCTTGCGCTGGGCCAGTCGACGCTGGACCTCGTCCGCCATGTGCAGCAGGTGGCGTCCATCGGCCAGCAACTCGGCGCCAGCCGGCGTGAGTTGAACACGGCGCCTCGAGCGATCGAACACCCTCATTCCGAGCGCGCTCTCCAGCTGCGCCACCGTGTAGCTCAACGCCGACGGAACCTTGTGCAGCTCGGCTGCGGCCTTCGTGAACGAGGCGTGGCGTTCGACCGCGTCCAGGACGCCGAGCGCTTCGATCGACAGTTTGCGGTGGCTGTTCATGATCAAGATTTTTGATGATCAGGACGAAAAGGGCTCGCTTCCTGTACGCGCAAGCGCTTAGTACGATGGTGCCGCGTTCTCAGAGGTCTCGCGCTCGACGGCCTTTTCAATCAAAACCATTGCAAATGCACCCCAAGCTCATCTCACGACGCACGGCCCTGTGGTCAGCCGCGACCCCGCTCGGTCTGCTGGCGTCAAACAGCCCCGGCCAGACCAGTCCGACGCAGAGTGCACCGTCGCTCGAGACGGGGGCGGCGCGGGTCGTCACGCTGACCTACCTGAAGTCGCAACCGGGTCGCCTTGCGCAGTTGGAGCGCTTCGTTCGCGCGAACTGGTTCGCGATGGATGCGCTGGCCGTGCAGCAGGGCTTGTTCGTGGACTATGGATGGCTGGACAGCGCCTCTGATGACGGGCCCTGGAACGCCATCGTCATGGTGACCTACAGCGACGACAAGGGCTTCGAGGGCATCCAGCAGCGGTGGGCCGCGATCAAGGCTGCCCACAAGGAAGTGCGTCCCGACAACCTTGGAATCAGGGATCTGGGTCGTGTGCTCGAGACCAAGAACCTGTTCGAGCGCGCGCCGTTTGCGCTCAGGACCCCTGCTCCAACCCAGACGCGCTGATTGCGCACGCCATGGCACGACCTTCGGAGGAACATATGGACATTTGCCAGCACGACGGAACCCGTCAGTCGGGCCGCACCGGACAGGGACGCCGGTTGCCGTTATCGGCAGCCCTTGTGGTCGCGACATTGGCACTGCCCATGTCCCCGGCCCGGGCACAGCCCCAACCCGCACTGGCACCGACCCCGGAACGCGCAGCGGCGCTTGCGGCCGTGGAGCGCTACTTCCAGGCTGCTGATTCCGGCAGTGCCGACGCCGTCCGCGGCGTGTTCTGGGCTACCGGTCGCGTCGAGGGTGTGGGTGGTGGGCGGCTGCTGTCGTGGTCGGCCGACGAGTTCGCGACACGCAGCTTTCGCGGGCAGCCCAAGCCGCTCGGGGACATCATCCGCACCATCGAGTGGCTGGACGTCTCTGGCACCGGAGCCGTGGCGCGCGTCAGGACCACCATCGGAGCGAACGACACGTACTGGGACTACTTCCTGCTGCACAAGCAGGCGGGCGAGTGGAAGATCGGTCTGAAGGCCTTCGCCAACCCCGAGCGCCCGGGTTGACGGCGACGAGGGGCAAAGCCCATCCAGTCAGCCGGCCGTCCGCTTTCGGCGGGTTGCACGGCTGAGCGGTGAGCGAAGGCAACCCGGCCTGTTGGCCTGCGGTTTGGCCTGGGTAGCCGGGCGATGTCCGGAAGACGCTCGGGGATTTGGAGTTGACGATCGGATGCGTACGCATACGATTGCGTTCATTCCAACTTCCCAGTGGGCTGACCGTGGCGTCGAGCAGCGCGACGATGGAGCCGCTTTCCGCCCGGATCCCGGGCGACCTGTACCTGTGGCTGGCCCAACTTCAGGTCGAGGGCGCCACCACCAACAGCGACAAGCTGCGGGTGCTGCTGGGGCAGCTGAAGCGCCAGCACGAGGGCAGCTACGACTACGTGGCCGCACATGCCTGGGCACGGGACCTGACGAGCCGTCTGCGCGACGCCCTGGTGCGCATCGAGGGCGTGAGCGGCTCGCACAGCGCCGTGCTGGCGGCCTTGCTCGAGCACACGGTCACCGCACTCGCGCTGGTCATCAGCCAGGTGCCGGGCAGCCCGGCCGAGGCGGCCCGGCTTGAAGACGTCCTCATCAAGCGCAGCTTCGACCTGTTCGAGGCTCTGCTGCGCCAGGCCGTCACGGGCCGCGCGGCGGCCTACGATCCCACGGTCGTGCACCGCCACATGCCGGGTGCTCTGGAGCTGAGCCGCGCCGCGAACCTCAACCCCCCATCCGCAGGAGCGTGAGATGGCAGACAACCTGAAGACCCGAGTCAGGCGCGTCATCGCCGGCAGCGTGAATGCGCTGCTCGACAAGATCGAGGACCAGGCCCCGGAAGCCATGATGGAACAGTCCATCCGCGAGGCCGACAGCGTCATCGACGAGGTGCGCCACGAGCTGGGCCTGCTAAGCGCCAACCGTCACCTGTCGCAGCGGCAGCACGCCACGCTGAACGCCCACCACGCCACCCTGGCAGCACAGATCGACGAGGCCTTGTCCCAGGGGCGCGACGATCTGGTGCGCGCCGCCGAGGCCCGACAGCTGGACATCGAGGCCCAGTTGCCCGTCCTCGAAACCACCCTGGGTGAACAGACGCGCCAGGAAGCCGAGCTGCAAGGCTTCGTCGCCGCCCTGCTGGCCAAGCGGCGCGAGATGGA
>JBILSW010000436.1:0-3384 GCA_044371895.1 Rubrivivax sp. | reverse complement strand
GCGCTGCAGATCGCGATGGTCGCGGTGGTGCTGTTCAACCCGCAGATCGTGCTGATGGGGCTGGGCGAGCAGAAGAAGATCGACACCCAGAACGTCGACCTCAACATCACGCCGATGGACGAGGAAGAGGAGCCGCCGCCGAGCTTCGGCCCGCCGGCCGGCGAGCCGCCGCGCTGATGCCACACTACGCGGCGTCGACCTGAAGCCTCCGGGGACCCCCATGACGAGCCCGACCAGCGACCCGCGCCGCCCCGCCGGCGGCCTGTCCCACGTGCGCGGCGCCGCCGAGCCGCCGCTGTCGGACCTGACGATCCCGGCGTGGCTCGACGCCACCGCCGACCGCCTGCCCGGCGCCGAGGCCTGCGTGTTCGTCGACGCCGGCGTGCGCTGGACCTGGGCGCAGCTGCGGGGCGAGAGCGACCGCCTGGCCGCCGCGCTGCTGCGGCTGGGCTTCGCCCGGGGCGACCGGCTCGGCATCTGGGCGCCCAACCGCCCGGAGTGGATCCTGGCGCAGTACGCCACCGCGCGCATCGGCGTCGTGCTGGTCAACATCAACCCCGCCTACCGGCTGGCGGAGCTCGAGTACGCGCTCAACAAGGTCGGCTGCAAGGGCGTGATCAGCGCGCCGGAGTTCAAGACCAGCGCCTACCTGCGGATGCTGCAGTCGCTGGCGCCCGAGCTCGGGCACTGCGCGCCCGGCGAGCTGCGGGCGGCCCGGCTGCCGGACCTGCGCTGCGTGATCCGCATGGGCGACGAGGCCACGCCCGGCATGTTCAACCTGCCGCAGGTGATGGCGCTGGCCGATGCCGCCGGCGTGGCCGAGGCGCGCCGCATCGGCGCCACGCTCGGCTGCCGCGACGCCATCAACATCCAGTTCACCAGCGGCACCACCGGCGCGCCCAAGGGTGCCACGCTCACGCATCACAACGTCGTCAACAACGCCCGCGACGTGGCGCGCACCATGGGCTACGGACAGGGCGACCGCCTGTGCATCCCGGTGCCGCTGTACCACTGCTTCGGCATGGTGATGAGCAGCCTGGCCAGCACGGTGACCGGCGGCACGATGGTCTTCCCGGGCGAGGGCTTCGACCCGCTGGCCACGCTGACCGCGGTGCACCGCGAGCGCTGCACCCACCTCCAGGGCGTGCCGACGATGTTCATCGCGCAGCTCGACCAGCCGCGCTTCGCCGAGTTCGACCTCTCCAGCCTGCGCGGCGGCATCATGGCCGGCAGCCCGTGCCCGATCGAGGTGATGAAGCGCGTCAACGCGCAGATGAACATGCGCGAGGTGACGATCGCCTACGGTATGACCGAGACCTCGCCGGTGTCGTTCCAGAGCGGCACCGACGACCCGCTGGAACGGCGCGTCGCCACCGTCGGCCGCGTGATGCCGCACCTGGAGGTGAAGATCGTCGACGCCGAGGGCCGCACCGTGCCGGTGGGCCAGACGGGCGAGCTGTGCACCAAGGGCTACAGCGTCATGCTCGGGTACTGGGACGACGAGTCGCGCACGCGCGAGGCGGTGCAGGACGGCTGGATGCACACCGGCGACCTGGCCACGATCGACGCCGAGGGCTACTGCAACATCGTCGGCCGCGTGAAGGACATGCTGATCCGCGGCGGCGAGAACGTCTACCCGCGCGAGGTCGAGGAGTTCCTGTTCCGCCACCCGGCGGTGGGGCAGGTGCAGGTCTTCGGCGTGCCCGACGAGCGCTATGGCGAGGAGGTCTGCGCCTGGATCGTGCTCAAGCCGGGCGCGCAGGCCACCGAGGACGAGATCCGCGCCTTCTGCCGCGACCAGATCGCGCACTACAAGGTGCCGCGCCACGTGCGCTTCGTCGCCGAGATCCCGATGACGGTGACGGGCAAGGCGCAGAAGTTCGTGATGCGCCGCCAGATGGCCGAGGAACTCGGCCTGGCGTCGCCGCCGGCCACAGCGTGACCGCTGTCCGCGCCGTGCGGCGCGCGGCCTTCTGCGCGGGGCTGCGCGCGGTGGGGGCCAGCCTGCCCGGCATGGCCGCCTGGGGCCTGGCCACCGGCATCGCCATGGTGAAGGTGGGCCTGGAGCTCGTGCCTGCGCTGTGGATGACCTTCGCCGTGTACTCGGGCACCTCGCAGCTGGCGGTGCTGCCGCTGCTGGCCGCTGGCGTGGCCGTGGCCACGCTGCTGCTGACGGCGCTGGTGGCCAACCTGCGCTTCGTCGTCTACTCGGCCACGCTGGCGCCGCACCTGCGGCGGCTGCCGCTGGCGCACCGGCTGGCCATTGGCTTCGTCACCATCGACGGCCCGCTGGCGGCGCTGATGCTGCGGCGCCAGCAGGGACGGCTGGTGCAGCGCGTGGCCTTCCTGTGGGGCGCCAACGTCGCCACCTGGCTGACCTGGACCGCCGCCTCGGTGGCCGGCATCGTGCTGGCCGACCGGTTGCCCTACGGCCCCGAGCTGGGCTACCTGGGCGTGCTGGCGCTGTTCGGCATCGCGCTGCCGCTGCTGGCGGGTCGTCCGGCCTGGGCTGCGGCGCTGGCCAGCGCCGGCGTGGCGCTGGCCACGCTGGACTGGCCGCAGCGGCTGGGCACCGTGGCCGCCGTGCTGGCCGGCGCGGCCGCGGCGCTGTGGGTGGGCCGTGACCGCGGCACGGCCGCGGCGCCGCGCTGAGGAGCTGCCCACCGTGTCCGGCTACGGCGATCTCGAGCTGTGGGTGCTGCTGCTGGCGCTGGTGGGCGTGACGCTCGTGGCGCGCTGCTTCTTCCTCGTGCTGCCGGCGCGCTGGCAGCCGCGGGGCGCGCTGGAGCGCGCGCTGCGCGCCGCGCCACTGGCGGCGCTGGTGGCCATCACGCTGCCGGAGATCCTGCGCAGCAGCCTGTTGGCCGAGGGCGTGGCGCCCATGGCCGCGTTCACCGACGCGCGGCTGCTGTCCGCGCTGCTGCTGGCCGCGGTGTGGTGGACCACGCGGCAGGGCGTGGTGGCCCTGCTGGCCGGCTGCGCCGGCTACCTGGCCCTGCTGGCGCTGGCGCCGCGCTGAACGCGGCGCCAGCGGTCGGGGGCTCGATCAGCCCGCGGCCTGGTCGAAGGGCAGCTTGAGCTGGCTGAGGTCCTTGCGAGTCTCCACCAGCACCAGCGGTCCGTCGTCCACCAGCACATGGCGCCTGGGCTCGCGCGGCACGTGCACGGGCCTGGGCTCGGCCGCCATCGCCGCCTGCACGGCCGCGTTCTTGTCGGCATCGGACTGCACCCAGTCCAGGCCGGCCGCGGCGGCCAGCGAGGCCAGGGCCTCGGTGGGCAGCTGGAAGGGCTCGATGCGGATCGGCTCGGCCTTGCGGGCTGCGGCGGGCGCGGCCGCGGCTGGCTCGGCGGTGGCCGGTGCATCCGCTGCGGCTGGCGCAGCGG
>JBILSW010000435.1:0-3391 GCA_044371895.1 Rubrivivax sp. | reverse complement strand
CCAGGTGAGCGCGCGGCGCGAGTCGCGCGCCGCCGGCCGCGCGGGCTGCGTGCGCGCGTGCGCGGCCACCGATTCCGACAGCGACAGCAGCGCGGGGGCGTTCACGCGCGCCTCCGGGCCTGCTCGACGTCGTCCCAGGCGGTGAGCGCCTGGCGGTCGGGCACCCAGCCCAGCCCCTTGCCGGCATCCGACGACAGCGCGTGCTGCGTCGTCACCACGTCGATCAGCGCCGGGCCGGTGCTGGCCGCGTGCGCCAGCGCGTCGGCAATCGCCCCGGGCAGCCGCTCGGCGTCCGTCACGCGCTCGGCGTGCAGGCCGAAGGCGCGGGCCATCGCGGCGTAGTCGCTGTATGCGAGCGTGGTGCCGACGACGCGGCCGCCGTAGTTCATCTCCTGGTCCAGCCGCTCGATGTTCCAGGCCGCGTTGTTGCTGACGATGAACACGCAGCGCGCGCCGTGGCGCTGCGCGCTGTCGATCTCCATGGCGTTGATGCCGAAGGCGCCGTCGCCGGTGACGGCCACCACCTGCCGCCCCGGGTGCAGCAGCGCCGCGGCCACGGCGTAGGGCGTGCCCACGCCCAGGCAGCCGAAGGCGCCGGCATCGAGGTAATGCCGTGTCTCCAGGCCCATGCGCGCGAAGCTCAGCAGGTCGCCGCCGTCGGCGATGGTGATCGCGTCGGGCGCGAGCTGCCCGCGCAGCGCCGCGAAGATGCGGTTGGGGTGGATGTGGCCGTCGGCGCCGTTGGCGGCGGTGGCCATGGCCTGCACGTGCTTCGCGGCCCTCTTCTCGTGCTCGGCGCGCAGCGCGCCGGCCCAGGCGCGGTCGAGCGTGGGCGCCGGCTCGCCCACGGCCTGCGCCAGCGCGGCCAGCGCCAGGGCCGGGTCGGCCAGCAGTTCCACCTCGCCGCGGCGGTTGTCGCGCAGCTCGTCGGCGTGGTCGGCGATGCGCAGGAAGCGCGCCGCCCGGAAGACGGCGGGCGAGCCGTAGGCCATCTGGTAGTCGAGCTTGCGGCCCACCACCAGCACGCAGTCGGCCTCCTGCATGGCGCGGGCGCGCACGGCGCCCACCACCGCCGGGTGGCCGGGGTCGACGAGGCCGCGGCTTTCCTGCGTGTCCAGGTAGACGGCGCCGGTTGCGTCGAGCAGGCGCTGCAGTGCGGCGGCGCAGCCGGCCGAGGCGTGGGCGCCGCGGCCGGTGACGACGAGCGGACGCCGGGCCGCGCGCAGCACGGCCGCGGCCTGCGCCACCAGGCCGGCATCGGGCGCCAGCGGCGGGCGCGGGTGCGGGCGCAGGTGCTCGTCCAGCACCACGGCGGCGGGCACGGTCTCGCGCAGCACGTCGGTGGGGATCTCCAGGTACACGGGGCCCGGCGCGCCGCCGTCGCCCAGGGCCAGAGCCCAGGCCTTGTCGAGGTCGCGCACGATCTGGTCGGCGGTGCGCAGCGTGCGCGACTGCCGCGTCACCGGCGCCAGGATGTCGGCGTGGGCGATGCCCTGCAGCGGGCCCAGGTCGTCCTGCGGCCGCGGCGGGCAGCCGCCGATCAGCAGCACCGGCACGCGCTCGAGGTGGGCGTTGGTGATGGCGGTGACGCAGTTCGTCACGCCCGGGCCTGCGGTGGCCATGGCCACGCCCACGCCGCCCGGGCCGCGGGGGTCGCTCAGCGCGGCGTGGGCGTGCGCCATGTGCACGGCTGCGCCCTCGTCGCGCACGTCGACGATCTTCACGCCCAGGCGGTGCAGCCAGTCCCAGATGGGCTGGATGTGGCCGCCCTGTAGGCCGTAGATGCGGTCTACGCCGCGGGCGACGAGGAAGCGCGCCACCCATTCGGCGACGCTGCGGTGGGGGTTCTCGGCCATCGGGGCTCCGGCGGTAGCGCGCCCGAATCGGGTCGCGGCGGCATTATAGAACTCTGAATTCAGAGTTCAAAGAGTGCTTTCCACGTACACTCCCGGCCATGAAGTCGATGGCGGTGGCTCCTTCGCTGGCCGAGCAGGTGCGCGATGCCGTGCTCGACGAGATCGCCAGCGGCCGCTGGCCCGCCGGCAGCCGCGTGATCCAGGAGCAGCTGGCGCAGCAGCTGGGCGTGTCGCGCCAGCCGGTGCAGCAGGCCCTGCTGCTGCTGCGCGAGCAGGGCGTGCTGCGCGAGGCACCGGGCCGCGGGCTGGAGGTGGCGCCGCTGGCGCCCGACGAGATCGAGCAGGTCTACGAGCTGCGCGCGGTGATCGAGGGCCTGGCCGCGCGGCGCGCCGCCGAGCGCGGGGCCGCGCGCGCGGCGGACGATGGCGCCGCGCTGGTGGCTGCCGGGCGCGCCGCGGTGGCCGCGGGCGACCTGCCCGCCATGGTGGCCGCAGACCAGGCCTTCCACCGTTTCCTGTACGCGCTGTCGGGCAACGAGCTCATCGCGCCGACCATGGCCGCGCACTGGACGCAGCTGCAGCGCGCCATGGCCGAGGTGCTGGTGCGCGACGAGCAGCCGCGCGACATCTGGGATCAGCACGCCGCCATCCTGACCGCCGTGGCCGCGGGCGACGGCGGCCGTGCCGAGGCGCTGGCGCGCGAGCACCTCACGCAGGCGGCGGGCTACATGCTGGCGCGGCTGCGGGCGCAGGCGCGAGCGGCGGCCTGAGGGGCGGGCTGACGGGCGGCCTTCAGCCCCCCTGCGCCGCCTTCTTCTTCAGCCGCCACGCATGCAGCAGCGGCTCGGTGTAGCCGCTGGGCTGCTGCTCGCCCAGGAACACCAGGTCCAGCGCGGCGCGGTAGGCGAAGCTGGTGTCCCAGTTCCCGGCCATCGGCTCGTACAGCGGGTCGCCGGCGTTCTGCCCGTCCACCACCGCGGCCATGCGGCGGAAACTGGCGTGCACCTGCTCGGCCGTCACCACGCCGTGGCGCAGCCAGTTCGCGATGTGCTGGCTGCTGATGCGCAGCGTGGCACGGTCCTCCATCAGGCCCACGCCGTTGATGTCGGGCACCTTGCTGCAGCCCACACCCTGGTCGACCCAGCGCACCACGTAGCCCAGGATGCCCTGCACGTTGTTGTCCAGCTCCTGCTGCGCCTCCGGCGGCGTCCAGAACGGCACCAGCGCCACTGGCACCTGCAGGATGGCGTCGAGCAGCCGCGTCTCGAGCTGCGGGGCGTCGGGGCGCCGCGCGAAGGCTTCCATGCTCAGCTGCAGCGCCGCCACGTCCACCTGGTGGTAGTGCAGCGCGTGCAGCGTGGCCGCGGTCGGGCTGGGCACCCAGGCGGTGTTGGCGCCGGCCTGCGGGTGCGAGACCTTGTCCTTCATCATCTCGGCCATCAGGTCTGGCATGGCCCACATGCCCTTGCCGATCTGCGCGCGGCCGCGCAGACCGCAGGCCAGGCCGACCTGCACGTTGTTGAACTCGTAGGCGC
>JBILSW010000046.1:0-11471 GCA_044371895.1 Rubrivivax sp. | reverse complement strand
CGCGCCAGATGAACGCCGGCGCCGCCGCGGCGCGCGGCGAGGTGCTGCTGTTCCTGCACGCCGACACGCGGCTGCCGCCGGGCGCCGACCGCCTGGTGCGGCAGGCGCTGGCCGGCGGCGCGCACTGGGGCCGCTTCGACGTGCGCATCGTGGGCGACGGCGGCGGCGACAGCACGATGTTCCCCGTGATCGCCGCGCTGATGAACCTGCGCTCGCGCCTGAGCGGCATCGCCACCGGCGACCAGGCCATCTTCGTGCGGCGGCCGCTATTCAATCAGCTTGGCGGTTATGTCGAGCAGCCGCTGATGGAGGATGTCGAGCTCTGCCGCCGCCTGAAGGCGCTGCCCGGCGCCGGCGCGCCGGCCTGCCTGCGTGAGCGCGTGGCCACCTCGGGGCGGCGCTGGCTGTCGCACGGCGTGTGGCGCACCATCGTGCTGATGTGGCGGCTGCGCTGGCGCTACTGGCGCGGCGCCAGCCCCGAGCAGCTGGCGCGGCTGTACCGCTGAGGACCGCCGGGGAAGTCCACCGCCATGCCGTCCGCCGAACGCGCACTGCTGCACCGTGGAGGCCGCGCCGGCACCTGGGGCAGCCTGGGCCTGTGGCTGGACGGCGACGGCCCCAGCGACGGCGACTACGCCCGCGCCTGCGAGGCCCTGGCGCGCGCCGTCGGCCGGGCCGCGGGCATCCGGCCCGGCGACCGCGTGCTCAGCCTGGGCTGCGGCGCCGGCGACGAGCTGCTGCTGTGGGCCCACGAGTTCGGTGCCGCCGAGGTCTGCGGCGTCGAGCGCGATCCCGCGCTGGCGGCCGCCGCGCGCACGCTGCTCGAGCGCCAGCCGCCGCCGGCCGGCGCGCAGGTGCAGGTGCTGTGCGCCGACGCGATGCAGCTGGCCACGCTGCGGCTGCCGCGTCGCCGCTACGACCGCATCGTCTGCGTCGACGCCGCCTACCACTTCAGCCCGCGCGGCGCCTTCCTGCGGGCGGTGCACGCAAGGCTGCGGCCCGGCGGCCGCCTGGCGCTGAACGACCTGGCGCTGGAGCCGGCCGCGCGCGGCGGCTGGCGCCGCCTGCTGCGCGGTGTGCTGCGCGGTGCCGCGCTGCTGACGCAGGTGCCGCTGTCGGAGCTGCTGCCGCTGCCGGCGCAGCGCGCCCGCCTGCGCGAGGCCGGCTTCGTCGACGTGCAGTCGCTGGCGCTGGACGAAGCCGTGCTCGGCGGCTTCGCGCGGCACGTGCGGGCGCAGGGCCCCCGCGTGGCGCGCACGCTGTGGCACCCGGACTGGCGGCGCCCGGCGCTGACGGCAGCGCTGATCGGCCCCTGCCGCGCCGCCGGGCTGGGCTACGCGCTGCTCAGCGGCGAAGCCACGCCCAACGCCGCGGCCACCGACAGCGCCGAGCGCACCGCGCTCTCCAGCAGCGGCACGCCGGTCTCGGCGTAGCTGCCGGCCACCCAGACGCGCCGCTGCGCCGCGGTGCGCTGCCAGGTGGCGCGCAGCGCGGCCAGCGCGGCCTGGCTGTCCAGGCTGACCAGAGGCCGCTCGAAGCGGGCCTCGGCCAGCACGCTGCCGTCGCGCGGCTCGCGCTGCGGCTGCACCGTCTGGAACAGCGGCGGCGCCTGGCGCAGCGCCGGCTGCACGGCGTTGAGCCAGATCGTGCTCTCGGGCCGCTCGGCAGCGGGGTCGACGTGCGCGTGCACGGGGCTCCAGTGGCGGCGGCGGCGCGGCATCAGCCGCTCGTCACGGTGCATCAGCACGGTCAGCGCGCGCGTGCGGAAGCGCGCCAGCAGCGCCGCCTCGTCGGCCGGCGCGCCGGGCCACAGCTGCAGCGCCTGCGCGGCGTGGGTGGCCAGCACGACGTGGTCGAAGCGCTCCTCGATGCCGCCGCGGCGCTGCAGCCGCACGCCGCCCTCGGCGGCCTCGACGCGCTCGACCCCGGCGTCGCAGACCACGCGCGCCAGCGGCGCCACCAGGCGCGCGGCCACCTCGTCGGCGCCGTGGACGGCGCGGCGCACGCTGTCGCGCGCCAGGCCCGCGCCCCAGTAGCCGGCCACCACGGCCGCGGGCACGGCGCGCGCGTCGGCGGTGGTGCAGGTGGCGATGGTGGCCAGCGCCGGCCACAGCAGGCCCTCGGTGCAATCGCGGTCGATGCGCTCGGCCTCGACGAACTCGCCGATGGTGGCGCCGTCCAACGCGCCGGCGGCGGCCGCCGCGCGCAGCCGGCGCTGCAGCGCCAGCGCCCCGAAGGCGATGCGGCGGGCGCGGGCGCCGAGCAGGTCCTGCGGGGCCACCAGCGGCCAGCTGCGGCTGCCCCAGCGCAGGTTGCGCCAGCGGAAGTAGGGCTCGCCGTCGGCGCCGCTGAAGGTGGTGGCGTAGCTCACGGGCTCGCTGACCACGCCCAGCGTCGCGTACAGCCGGGTGAGCAGGGGGTAGTAGCCGGGGTAGAACACGCGCAGCGGCACGTCGGCGCGCTGGCCATGCACGGCCACGCTGGCGGCCGTGAATCCCAACGCCGGCAGCCGCTCGTACAGCGTGACGCGGTGGCGCCGCGCCAGCATCCAGGCCGCCGCCAGGCCGGCGATGCCGGCGCCGACGACGGCGATGTCCAGGGGAACGCCGGCCCCGGGGCCGGCGGCAAAGTCGCGCATGGGTCGAGAATACGCGGCCCTCCACCCCCGCGCGCCATGCACGACCCCACTCCCACACCGGCGGATTCCACGCCCACGAACGCCGCCGAGACGGCGCCCGGCACCGATGCGCCCACCGCCGCGCCGGCCGAGGCCGCGCCGGTCGCGCAGCCTGCAGCCCAGCCGGTCGACGAGCCTGTGGCCGAGCCGGTTGCCGAGGCAGCCACCGAGCCGGCCACCGAGCCGGCCACCGAGCCGGGGGCGGCAGCGCCCGTCGATGCCGGGGACGGCGCCACGGCCGCGCCGGCTGCCCAGGCCCCGCGCGCCGAGCCTTCGCTCGCCGACAGCGCGCGGCTGCTGGCCGAGCACTTCCCGGCGCTGTTCGGGCCCGGCGTCGTCAAGCCCGTGAAGCTGCGCATCCAGGCCGACATCCAGCAGCGCGCGCCCGGCGTGTTCACGAAGAAGGCGCTGTCGCTGTTCCTGCACCGCCACACCACGGGCAGCGCCTACCTGCGCGCCCTGCTGGCCGCCGAGACGCGCTTCGACCTCGACGGGCAGCCGGCCGGCGAGATCGCGCCCGAGCACAAGGAAGCCGCGCGCGTGGAGGTGGAGCGGCGCCGCGCCATCGTCGAGGCCAAGAAGGAAGCCGGCCGCGCCGCGGCGCGCGCCGCACGCGAGGCCGCACGCGAGGCCGCACGCCCGCCACGCCCGCCGCAGGCATCCGCCACGCCCGGGGCCACGCCCGGGGCCGCGCCGGGGGCCGAAGGCGCTCCGCGCCCGCCACGCGCCGATCGCCCGCCGCGCGGCCCGCGCCCCGAAGGCCCGGCCGGCGCCGAGCGCCGCCCCGCGCGCCCCGAGGGCGACCGCCGCCCGCCACGACCCGAAGGCCGGGGCCGACCCGATCGGCAGGAACGCCCACCGCGAGCCGATCGCCCGGGGCGCCCGGATCGCCCGTTCGCCACCCCGCGCCCCGACGGCGCCCCCCGCGGCGACCGCCCGCCCCGCCCGCCCCGCGACGAGCACGCCCTGCGCCCCGAGGCCGCACCCACGGTGCCGCTGACGCCCGAGCAGGCCGCCGAGGCCGACGAGCGCCGGCAACGCGCGCAGCTGCTGCGCGCCTTCGAGCAAAGCCCCTTGTCCAAGGCCAACTTCGGCGCGCTCAAGGGCCTGTCCGAGGCGGCGCTGGAGGCGCTGCTGGCGCAGGCCCGCGCCGACCGCGAGCGCCGCTGAGGCTCGGCTCGAGCGCGGCTGAAGCACGGCGGAGGCACCCATGGGGCCTAACGGGCCGTCAGGGCCGTCAGGGCCGTCCGGTCCGATGACGCAGGCCCCGCCGCAGGCCGCCGCCTGGGTGCTTTTGGCCGGCGTGGCCGCGGCGCTGCACGTGGGCAAGCTGGCGCCGGCGCTGGCGCTGCTGCGCGACGAACTGGGCCTGTCGCTGCCGGCCGCGGGCCTGCTGCTGTCGGCCGTGCAGGCCGCCGGCATGCTGGCGGCCCTGGCCCTGGGCGCGCTGGCCGACACGGTGGGCGCGCGCCGCAGCGTCATCGCCGGCCTCGTGCTGCTGGCGCTGGCCAGCGCCGCGGGGGCGGCCGTGCCGACCGCGCCGGCGCTGCTGGCGCTGCGCGTGGCCGAGGGCGCGGGCTTCCTGCTCGTGGTGCTGCCGGCGCCGGGCCTGCTGCGCACGCTGGTGCCCGCGGCGCTGCTGCCCTCGCGCCTGGGCCTGTGGGGGGCCTACATGCCGCTGGGCACGGCGCTGGCCCTGCTGCTAGGGCCGGCGGCCATGGCGCTGGCGGGCTGGCGTGGCTGGTGGCTGGGGCTGGCCGCGGTGTCGGCCGTGGCGGCCCTGGGCGTGTGGCGCGGCGTGCCGGCGCGCGCGCCGGGGCCGCGCCGGCCCTTCGTGGCGCCGCTGCGCGACACGCTGGCCCACGCCGGGCCCTGGCTGGTGGGCCTGGCCTTCGGCAGCTACTCGGCGCAGTGGCTGGCGGTGATCGGCTTCCTGCCCAGCATCTACGCGCAGGCAGGCTTCGGCACCGCGGCCATGGCCGTGCTCACGGCCGCCGCGGCAGCGGCCAACATCGTGGGCAACGTGGCCTCGGGGCGGCTGCTGCAGCGCGGCGTGGCGCCGGCGCGCCTGCTGGCCACCGGCTTCGCCACCATGGCGCTGGCCGCGGTGGCGGCCTTCGCGTGGCCGGGCGATGGCGCCGCGGCGGCCACGCTGCGCTACGCCGCGGTGCTGCTGTTCAGCGCGGTGGGCGGGCTGATCCCGGGCACGCTGTTCTCGCTGGCGCTGCGCTTGGCGCCGGGCGAGCACGCCGTGGCCAGCACCGTGGGCTTCATGCAGCAATGGAGCGCCGCGGGGCAGTTCGCGGGCCCGCCGCTGGTGGCGGCCGTGGCGATGGCCGTGGGCGGCTGGCACAGCACTGGGCTGGCGACAGCGCTGTTCGCGGCGCTGGGGCTGGTGGCGGTGGCACTGTTGGCGCGGCACGTGCGCCGGTGAGCCCCGCCGGGCCTTGCGGGCGCGCGCACCGCGGCGGCCGGGGACATTTGGCACGCGCGTGGCCATTGGGGGCACACTCCGGGCAGCATCGATCAGGGAGACTCCCGACCCCATGAAGACCCCCGTTCGCGTCGCCGGCACGCTGCTGCTGCTGGCCCTGTTCGGCACCGCGCTGTACTACGCGCTGCGCAGCAACGAGCAGACGCGCGCGATCGCCCAGGAGCAGGCCGCCATCGCGCAGGCCCAGCCGCTGCCCGGCGCCGTCTCGGTCGACGTGGAGCCGTTCTTCAAGGACGAGCGCGTGCAGAAGATCCTGGCCCGCAACCGGCTGCCGGTGCAGCCGGTGCGCGTGGGCAGCCGCGACATGGCCGCCAAGGTGGGCGCCGCCGACCAGCCGGCCTTCTTCATGGCCAGCGGCGTGGTGGCCGCCAACATGGTGGTGGATGCATCGCGCAAGGCCGGCCGCAACGCCACTCAGAGCACGCCCTTCCACACGCCGCTGGTGGTGGCCTCATGGGAGCCGGTGGCGCGCATCCTGGTGGCCAACGGCATCGCCCGGCAGCTGTCGCCCAAGGTCTACGGCCTGGACATGGACAGGCTGACCCGCGTGATGCTGGCCAAGCAGCGCTGGCGCGACCTCAAGGCCAGCGACGCCTACGCGGTATCGCGCAGCGTGCTGGTGTCGACCACCGACATCCGGCGCAGCAACTCCGCCGCCATGTACCTGGCGCTGACTTCCTCGGCCCTCAACGGCGACGTGGTGGCCGACCGCACGCAGGCCCAGCGTCTGGCTGCGCAGCTGGCCGAGTTGTTCAAGCGCCAGGGCTTCCAGGAGAACTACGTCAACGGCGCCTTCGACGACTACCTGGCCATCGGCATGGGCAAGACGCCGCTGGCCTTCGTCTACGAGGCGCAGATGCTGGCGCAGGGCCTAAAGGGCGGCCTGCGGCCCGAGATGGTGCTGCTGTACCCGCAGCCCACCATCGTCAACAAGCAGGTCTTCGTGGCGCTGGACGATCGTTCGCGTCAGCTGGCCGCGCTGCTGTCGAGTGACAAGGAGCTGCAGCAGATCGCGCTGGAGCTGGGCTTCCGCACCGGCGACGCGGCCGCCTTCGCGGCGGTGGCGCAGAAGGCGGGCCTGGCGGTGGAGCCCAACGTGAGCCAGGTGATCGACCCGCCGGGCTTCGACCTGATGTTCGAGATGATCGACATCGTCTCGCGGGAGATGAACCAGTGACGACGCGCCGCCTGCTCCTCGCGCTGGGCCTGGCCGCGCTGCTGGCCGCCTGCGGCCGGCCCGAGCCGCCCAGCCCCGCGCCGGCCGGCCGCGCCGCCGGCCCCGAGCCGCTGCGCGTGCTGGCCACCAGCGACCTGCGCGACCTCGAGCCGCTGGCGGCGCAGATCGAGGCCGCCACCGGGGTGCCGGTGAAGTTCCGCTTCGGCGGCACGATGGAGAGCACGCAGGCCGTGCTCGAGGGCCGGGCCGAGGCCGACGCGGCCTGGTTCGCCAACGCCAAGTACCTGCTCAGCGACGCGGCCGGGCAGTCGCGCGTGAAGCTGCAGGAGAAGATCATGCTCTCGCCGATCGCGGTGGGCGTGAGCGAGAGCGATGCCGCGCGCTACGGCTGGGACAAGCCCGGCACCCGGCTGACCTGGGCCGACCTGGCGCGGCACGCGCGCGACGGCCGGCTGCAGTCCGCGCTGGCTAACCCCGCCACCAGCAACCAGGGCTTCATGGCGCTGCTGGGCGTGGTGGCCGCGGCCGGCGGCAAGGGCGAGGCGCTGGGCGCGGCCGACGTCGACCGCGGCGCCATCGCCGACTTCCTGAAGGGCTACCGCATCGTCGGCGACAACTCCACCTACCTGGCCGAGCAGTTCACCAAACAGCAGGGCACGCGCGCCAACGCCTTCATCAACTACGAGAGCTGGCTGCTGAGCCTGAATGCCAGCGGCCGCCTGCGCGAGAAGCTGCACCTGATCTACCCGCACGAGGGCGTCAGCACGGCCGACTACCCCTTGATGCTGCTGAACGACGCGCGGCGAGCCGACTACCTGAAGGTGGTGGAGTACCTGAAGGGCGACGCCGCGCAGCTGTGGCTGGCCCGGCAGACGCTGCGCCGGCCGATCAAGCCCGAGCTGGCCCGGCAGTTGGAAGACCTGCTGCCGACGCGCGGCATGCAGGTGGAGCTGCCCTTCTCGCCCGACCGTCAGCTGGCCGACGGCCTGATCGACGCCTACCTCAACGAGTTCCGCAGGCCCATCGCCAGCACCTTCGTGCTCGACACCAGCGGCAGCATGCAGGGCCAGCGGCGCGGGCAGCTGGTGGAGGCGCTGCACTACGTGGCCGGCGCCGACGCCTCGCTCACCGGGCGCATCGCGCGGCTGACCAACCGCGAGAAGCTCTGGTTCATGACCTTCAGCCGCACCGTGTCGCCGCCGGTGCTGTTCGAGGTGCCCACCGGCACGCGCCCGGCCAAGGGCGTGCTGCCGCAAGCCGACACCGAGGCCAAGCAGGCGGCGCTGCGCCGCGTGCGCGACGCCGCCGACGCGCTGCACATGGAAGGCGGCACGGCGCTGTTCGACGCCGTCTACGAGGGCCTGGCGCACATGCTGGCCGAGCGCAAGAAGAACCCCGGCTACCAGTATTCGGTGGTGGCCTTCACCGACGGCAAGAACACCGCCGGCCGCCGCCTCGACGAGTTCCGCGCCGCCTACGAGCAGCTGCCGGAAGACGTGCGCGGCATCCCGGTGTTCATGGTGCTGTTCGGCGACGCCAGCGAGGCCGAGCTGAAGAGCCTGGTCGAGCTTACGGGCGGCCGCCTGTTCGACGCGCGCAAGACGCCGCTGTATCAGGTGTTCCGCGACATCCGGGCCTTCCAATGAGTGGTCTGTTCCGCTGGCTGAACGCCCCGGCCAACTGGTGCGGGCTCGTCGCCGCCACCGTGGTGCTGACGCTGAAGGCGCTGGGCCTGATCGGCGGGCTGGCGCTGCTGCTGGCGCCCGCCGGCTACGTCGTCGGGCTGGCCGCGGGCGCGCTGTGGTGGGGCTGGCCGTCGACCCGCGAGCCGGCGTTCGAGGCGCTGTCGTTCAAGGACGAGGGCGACGCCCGCCAGGCCATGGGGCGCGCGCTGGACGGCGTGCGCCGGCTGGCCGAGCACAACCCGGACGGGCGCATCCCGGCGCCGCTGGTGCAGCGCATCGTGCAGCTGTGCGGCAGACTCGAGGCGCTGCTCGACCAGTGGGAGCGCAGCAAGGGGCAGCTCTCGCTGCAGGAGAGCTTCCACGCCCGCCACATCGCCATCCGCTACCTGCCCGAGGCGCTGAACACCTACCTCTCGATCCCGTCGCCTTTCGCGACCACCAAGCTGCTCGCCAACGGCAAGACCGCGCAGACCACCTTCGAGGGCGTGCTGGGCGAGCTCGAGGCGAAGGTCGAGCAGCTCGGCGACGACCTGGCCGGCCAGGACGCGCAGGCCTTCCTCGCGCACAGCGAGTTCCTCAAGCAGAAGTTCGGAAGCAAGCCATGACCACCACCCCGACGCCCGCCTTCACCCTGACCGCCCCCGAGGTGATCTCGCCGGTGCAGCCGCCGCAGGCCGTGGAGGCCGTGCCGCTGAAGCCCGAGGTGGCCGCCCAGGTCGACGACCAGGTGCGCCGCTTCATCGACGCGCTCGAGAAGGAAGACCTGCACAGCGAGCCCTTCAAGGCGCGGCTGGACAGCGCCTTCCAGCTGGGCCGGCAGGAGATCAGCCTGGCCGCCGGCCTGATGCAGGGCCGGCTGCTGCAGCGCAACTTCGTCGGCGCCGCCGACACGCCGGCCTACCAGGCCATCAGCGCCATCCGCACGCAGCTCGACGAGCTCAACCCCGGCAAGGACGGCGACCTGCTGCAGCCGCGCAAGCTGCTCGGGCTGATCCCGTTCGGCAACAAGCTCGAGGCCTACTTCCGCCGCTACGAGAGCGCCGCCAGCCAGCTGCAGAAGAGCATGAACCAGCTCTACGCGGCCAAGGACGACATCCAGAAGGACCTGATCGACATCGAGGCCACGCGCGGCAAGCTCTGGGACGCGATGCAGGCGCTGGGCGCGGCGGCGCGCTTCGCGCGCACGCTGGACAGCCGGCTGGCCGAGCGCGTGGAAGCACTCAAGCCCGCCGACCCGCTCAAGGCCAAGGCGCTGGAGCAGGAGGTGCTGTTCTACGCGCGGCAGAACCTGGCCGACATCCAGACGCAGCAGGCGGTGTGCGTCAACGGCTACCTGGCGCTGGACGTGCTGAAGAAGACCGGGCGCGAGATGATGATCGGCTGCGACCGCGTGGCCACCACCGGCATGAGCGCGCTGGCCGTGGCGCAGACGGTGGCGCGGGCCACCGGCAACCAGATCGAGGTGATGGAGATGCTGCAGGGCGTCAACGCCACCGTCGGCAACCTGATCCAGCAGACCGGCCAGGCCCTGGGCCAGCACGTGGACAAGACGGCCGAGTTCTCTTCCAACCCGATGCTGGGCATCGAGCAGATCCAGTCCATGTTCGACCAGACCTTCCAGGCCATGGACGCGATGGACAACTTCCGCAGCAAGGCCATCGAGGTGATGGGCAAGAACAACGAGCTCGTGCAGGCGCAGCTCGCGCGCTCCGAGACCTACCTCGACCGCGTGCGCCAGCAGCAGGCGCGCGAGGCGGTGGCGCAGCAGGACGGCGGGCCCGTCAAGCTCTGACCTGTGTTCGTCCCGCTCCACGACGACAACGCCCTAAAGCAGATCCCGCGCCCGTTCGTGAACTGGGCGCTGGTGGCGACCGGCGTCGTCGTGCATGCGCTCGTCGCGCTCGGTCCGTCAGGCGATGTCGGAGCCGCCTCCGCGGCGCTGGGCCTCGTCCCGAGCGCGGTGCAGGGCCTCGAGCCGCTGCAGGCCGGGCAGGGAATCGTGCCGCCCGCGGGCACCCTGGTCACCTACGCCTTCCTGCATGGCAGCTGGATGCACCTGCTGGGAAACATGCTGTTCCTGTGGGTCTTCGGCGACAACATCGAGGACGCCGTCGGCCACGGGCGCTACCTCTTGTTCTTCGTGCTGTGCGCGGCCGGCGCGGGGCTGTTCCACGTCTTCATGCACCCGGGCTCCACGACGCCGCTGATCGGCGCGTCGGGCGCCGTCGCGGGCGTGGTGGGTGCCTATCTGCTGCTGCATCCGCGCGTGAAGGTGTGGGTCCTCGTGCTCAAGCGCGTGCCGATGCGACTGAGTGCGGCCTGGGTGCTCGGCTTCTGGGCGCTGCTACAGATTGGCAGCGCCTTCATCGACACGGGCAACCGGATTTCCTGGTGGGCGCACGTGGGGGGCATCGTGGCCGGCATGCTGCTGATCGTCTTCATGCGCCGCCGCGGCGTGCTGCTGTTCGACTGACGCCGCCATCGACGGGCAGCGGCCCGCCCGCGATCCAGCCGCGCGGCGAGCGCATCGCGGCCTCGAAGGCCTGCACGAACTCGCCGACGTCGCGGCCGTCCATCAGCGCGTGGTGCGCGTCGATGGCCAGCGGCAGGCGGGCGATGCCGTCGGCGCCGGTGTCGATGCGGCCGAAGGCCAGCTTGGGGCAGCTGTCCGGGGCACCGTCCAGGCCCACCCGCCGCGCGTGCGAGAACTGCGTGAAGTGCAGCCAGGGCAGCGTGGTGCAGTGGATGAGCGCCAACTCGTCGTCCAGCGGCTCGAAGGCCCGCGCCGCAGCCCGCGCGGCGGCCAGCGCGGCGGCGCCGTCGCGGCAGAAGTCGGCGAAGCGCGGCGCGTGCCGCAGCGTGGCGAAGCCGAAGCTGCCGTCGGGCCGCAGCACCGTGGTGCTGGCGTGCACGCTGTCGTACAGCCAGGGCTCGCCGCCGGCGTCCAGCCGCGCGCGCCAGGGCTCAAGCCGCTGCGCCACGCCCAGCGCCACGAAGTGCGTGGCCAGCGTCAGGCTGCCGACGCCAGCCTCGCGCAGCGCGGGCTTCAGCGCCGTCACGTCCACCGCGACGCAGACGCTGAAGAAGGGCTGGCTGAAGCCGCGGAAGAAGTGGAAGGCGTCGCGCCGGGGCGACTGCGCCACGGGCCAGGGACGGCGCGGCACGGCAAGGGATTCGGGCATGGTGGCGGACCCGCAGGGCTACAGCGCCCGCTCGCTGGCCTGCGCCCAGTAGTACCACTCGTGCCCCGGCAGCGCGCCGACGTCGGGGAACACGATGAAGCCGTCGCGCGGCGCGCGCAGTTCGCTGCCGTCGGCGCGCACGGCGATCAGCTCGCCCTCGCGCAGCGCGTCGAAGCTCGTCCAGGCCCGGGCGAAGCGGTCGGCGGCGTCGAAGCGGTCGATCACCTCCACCAGGCGCAGGCACTCGAAGGGGGCC
>JBILSW010000045.1:0-11474 GCA_044371895.1 Rubrivivax sp. | reverse complement strand
CTGCAGCTCGCGCAGCGGGCCGTCGTCGAAGCGGCGGCGCCAGCTCAGGCCACCCTGCGACTGCAGCGTGGTCTTGCGCGTGGCGAAGTCCAGCGCCACCTGCGCGGTCTGGCCAGGCCCCTGCCCGAACTGCTCGCGGCTCAGGCCCAGTGGGTCGAGCGCGGGTTGGTCGAGGTGGTTGAACAGCGCCGTGACGGTGCCGCCGGCCCGCTGCCAGCCCAGGCGCAGGTGGGCCTGGGTCTTCTGCGCCGAACTCTGCGGGCGGAAGCCGTCGGTCTCGAATATCGAGAAGCCGGCGCGCACGCTCAGTCCGCGGGGCGCCGCCGGCACGGCCAGCCCCGCGCGAACCTGGCGCGTGCCAAAGGCGGCGACGTCGACGCTGCCCTCGGCGCGGGCCGCCGTGGGCGCGCCGCCGATGACGTTGATGACGCCGCCCGAGCTGTTGCCGTAGAGCACCGAGAACGGCCCGCGCAGCACCTCCACGCGCTCAGCGCCGGCGATGTCCACGTGCGACACCTGCCCCTGTCCGTCGGGCCCGCTGGCCGGGATGCCGTCGGCCACCAGGCGCAGCCCGCGCACGCCGAAGCTGGCGCGAGCGCCGAAGCCGCGGGCGCTGATCTGCAGGTCCTGCGCGTAGTTGCTGCGGTTGCTGGCCACCAGGCCCGGCACCTGCGCCAGCACCTCGCTGAGGTTGACCATCGGGCCAGCGGCCTGGATCGCTTCGCGCGGCAGCAGCGTCACGGCGTGCGGCGCCTCCTCGGCGGCGCGGGCGCTGGTCGAGCCGGTGACGACCACGCGCTCCTGCGCGGCGGCACCCAGGACCAGCGTGGCGCAGGCCGCGCCGAGGGCGTGGCGGCGGAAGTGGTGGAAGGCGTGGCGACTCATCGAGCCATGACACACCATGCCCCACGGCAGGCCAAGCCGGCACAAACCCCGGTGCCGTCGGCGCAACGCCGCCGCCGGACCGACGCCGAAGCGGCACGCCACAGGGATACATCCGTTCACGCATGCGTGGTGCGCTGGCTACACTCCGACGCGCCCGCGGCCACCCGGGCGCGCGAGCGACGCCACCGTTCATGAGCCTGCGTTCATTCCTCGTCCTGCTGTGCCTGGCCTGGCTGCCGCCGCTGGTGGCCGCGCAGTTGCCCGCCCCCGACGCACGCCAGCGGCTGGCGCTCGTGGTGGGCATCGGCAGTCTGGGCGAGCGCACGGTGCTGCCCTCGGCCACGCGCGACGCCCCGGCCGTGGCCGCGGCGCTGGCCGCCGGGGGCTACGAGGTGCTGCTGCGCGAGAACCCCAGCGCCGCCGACCTGCGCGCCGCCTTCCAGGCCTTCCGCGGCCGCCTCAAGCCCGACGCCCTTGGGCTGATCTACCTCACCGGCCCGATGGCGCAGGTCGACGGCCGTAACCTGATCGTGCCCTCGGACGTGGCGCTGGGCGAGACCGCCGAGGCCCCGGCCGCGGCGGCCCTGCTGCGCGTGGTCGGCGTGCCCGTGCAGGAGGCCCTCACCGCCTTGGCCGGCGCGCCCGAGGTGCCGCGCGTGCTGGTGCTGGACGGCGCCTACCGCATCGCGCCGCTGTCGAACCTGGTGCCGCCGGGGCTGGCGCGCCCGCGCACGCCAGACGGCACCATGGTGCTTCTGGGCCACCTGCCGGCGGCCTTGCACGACGCCCCAGCTGCCGAGCCCGCGCCCGCTGACGCGCGCGACCCCAAGAGCCGCGCCGCCACGCGCCTGGCCAGGGCCATGGCCGATGCCCTGACGCTCAGCGGCGTCACCGTGGCCGAGGCGCTGCGCGCCGTGCGCCTGGAGGTGCTGGACGCCAGCGGCGGCCGCACGCAGCCGGCGCTGAGCGGCACCCTGGTCACGCGGGTGGACTTCGCGCAGAAGAAGCCGGCCGCGGCGGCTTCCGCGCCGGCCCCCGCTGCGGCGCCCGTGACGGCCGCCGCAGTGGCCACCGCCGTAGGCGCCGCGACGCTGCCGGCGCCGGCCCCGGCAGCTTCTCCGGCAAGCGCGGCCGTCCCAGCCACGACACCGGCGGCGGCCGCGGCGCCGGCCGCCCCCGTCTCCGCACCTGCCGTGGCCGCACCGGCTGCCGCCGCCTCGGCTCCTGCGGCACAGGTCACCGACGGCCGCACCGAGCGTGCGCCCGGCCGGGGCGAGCGTCCCGTCTTCCAGACGCGCTCCAACAGCTTCGGCCATGCCGAGGGCGACGTGCTCAGCTACGAGCGCGTGGACACGCGCAAAGACGAGGTGCTGGCCAGCTATGTGATCGCCATCGACAAGATCGAGGACACTGGCGTGCTGCGTGCCAACGGTGGCCTGTGGCTGCTCGACCCCGAGGCTAGGCCCGTCCTCGTGAAGGCCGAGGACGGCTCCGAGACCCGCTTCGAGCCGGCCGAGACATGGTGGTGGGCACGCCCGCGCGCCGGCGATGCGCGCGCGGTGCAGTTCACCGAGGTCTACCTGCGCGCCGACAAGAGCGGGGGCCGAATCGCCTGGCGCGGCCAGGCGCAGGTGGGCACACCGCGCGTGCTGGAGGTGCAGGCCGGCGAGTTCGAGGTGCTGCCCATTCGCAGCACCGGCCAGGGCACCGACACGCCCGAGGGCAAGCCGGCACGGACGCTGACGTTCTCGCGCGTGGTGTACTTTGCGCCGAAGCTGGGCGTGCCGGTGGCCGTCGACATCGAGGAAACCGATGCCGGCGGCCGCGCGATCCGGCGCGAGCGCATCGAGCTCACGCACGCGCAGCAGTCGCGCACGCTCAATAACTGATGACGATGCGCGCGGCGGCCACGCTCGGCGTCATCGCGCTGCTGGGGGGCTGCGCCTCGACCCCGCCGTCCGGCGAGCGCGATGGCCCGCCGCTGCGGGTGCCGCCCGACCTGCACCGCACGCCCGACGCACAGCCGCGCATCGAGCCCATCCGCGCCGGCGGCCCCAACAAGCCCTACGAGGTGTTGGGCCGCCGCTACGCGCCCTACACCGACGACCGCCCGTTGGCCGAGACTGGCGGCGCGAGCTGGTACGGCCGCAAGTTCCACGGCCGGCCCACGAGCAGTGGCGAGCCCTACGACATGTTCGCGATGACGGCGGCGCACCGGACGATGCCGATCCCGAGCTACGCCCGCGTGCGCAACCCGGCCAACGGGCGCGAGATCGTGGTGCGCATCAACGACCGCGGGCCCTTCGTCGACGGGCGCGTCATCGACCTGAGCTACGTGGCGGCGCTGCGCCTGGGGGTGCTGAACGGCGTGGCGCCCGTGCAGGTGCGGCGGCTCACGGCGGCCGATATCCGCTCGATGCAGGCCAGCGCCGAGCGCGCCCGCGAGCTGCTCGATCCCTAACCCTGATGCTTCACGAGCCCCGCACTGGATGAACTTCGGGCGCGGATGCGGGGTTTCGGCCGAAGATTCGGGCCGCTCTCGCATTGGCTTGAGCGCTTTGCGGTGCTGATCCCGCGGCAATGGGCGCATTTGCCCCTACCCCGGCTTGGGATGCGTGCCTGGTGGAGTCATCGCGCGCGCCAGACACTGGATGAGCTGCTATGGGCCGAGCGCGACGGCCGTAGCAAGGAAGACGGGCTTTATCGGGTGTGCTGAGGCCAGCAGAACCCGCACGCGGCGGCTGTTGCGCAGCACCGCCGCGCCGATCTTGAGCAGCTTGGTGCGGATGGTGGCCGTGCAAGCCTGAGCCAGCGCTTCGGCGCTCGTCGCCCGGACTTCGCCGCCTGAGCTGCCCTGGCCGGAAACACCTCTCCACAGGCTGCGCCGCCAAGCTGCAGCCGGGGCGACCTTGCGCGGCATGGCGGCGCGACGCCGCAAGACTCAGGGTCGACACTGAGTTGGAGGCCCCAGGGCCTCTCTCGGGCATCATTGAGGGCGGGTGAACCTAGACCGCCAATCCGGCAGTGCCCGGCCTAACGGCTCCTGGAGCCTCTGCCGCTCGGTGCGGCGAATGCCGCGTGCCGCCGTCGGGGCAGTCGCGCCATCGTTCGTGCGAATCATTTCTGTCCTTCCTGCTTGGGTGTCATCAGCCGTGGTGAACCGACGATAGACAAGCCGAAGTCAGAACGATGCACTTCCCCCGCTCCCGCAACTGAGGGAAGGGATCCCTGCTCTACGGCCGCTTTGCGCGCTTGCGAGAACCCGCGGCCATCGGCAACTGCTGCGCGACACCCGGCGCCCGCCGCCTGATTCCAGGGGGTGGACACAGCGCACGAAGGCGGCGTTGAGTATCGCCACGGCGCACCGCTACCTGAACTGCCGCCGGAACCGTGCCGCGCCCAGCACGAGAAACGCCAGCCCCAGCAGCGCCATCAGCGCCGCCGGCGCGGCCACGGTGGCGGCACCGGCGCCCTTGAGCAGCACGCCGTAGGCGATGTCGACGAAGTAGCGCAGCGGCGACAGGTAGATGGCCGCCTGCAGCCAACCCGGCATGCTCTCGCGCAGGTTCCAGGTGCCCGAGAGCATGACGATCGGCATCACCAGCAGCAGCACGATCAGGCCGACCTGGCCGGAGCTGCGCGCGAAGGTGGCCGCCACAATGCCCAGACCCGAGGCGGTCATCGCGTACAGCGCCACCAGCGCGAAGAACAGCAGCGAGCTGCCGGCAAACGGTACGCCGAGCAGACCGTGCATCACCAGGCCCACGGCCACCAGCGAGCCGGCCAGCACCACGCCGGCCATCGCCACCACCTTGGCCAGCACGATCTGCAGCGGCGACAACGGGGACACCAGCAACTGCTCGATGGTGCCGCGCTCTTTCTCGCGCACCAGTGCGGCTGCCGGCAGCAGGATCGAGGCCACTGTGATCATCGTCAGCAGCTCGGAGATCGTCGCGTACCACGCCTCGGTCAGCGCCGGGTTGAAGCGGTAGCGCGCTTGCAGCCGCACTTCGGGCAGCGCCGCAGCCACGGCGCGCACCGGCCCGTACTCGGCCGCCAGCGGCGCCAGGATGCGCTCGGTATAGCTGGCCACCAGGTAGCCGAGGTTGGAGTCGGCCGCCTCGACCACGAGCTGCACCTGCGCGGTCTCGCCGCCCACGAGTGCGCGCTCGAAGCCGTGCGGCACGGTGAGCACCGCGCGCAGTTGCCCGCGCTCGAGCTGGCGCGCCACCTGCGCCTCGTCATCGGCGACGGCACGCACGTCGAAGTACGGTGCACGCAGGCGCCCGGCCAACTCGCGCGAGGCGGCGCTGGCGTCGCGGTCGATCAGGCCAATCGGGGCGGCGCGCAGATCGATTTCCGGCGCGCCGGCGGCAATCAGGATATCGAGCGTGAAGATGAACACCACGAAGCCGGCCAGCGCGGTGTCTCGCAGCAACTGGCGCCATTCCTTGCCCACCAGCGCGGCTACCTGCCGCAGCCAGCGGCCCGCGCCTCGGGCAAACCGGGCGAGCCCGCTCAAGCGCCCCCCCTCGCGCTGCGCGCTCGGGATTCTCTTTTGGGGCGGCCCGGCGGGCTCACTGGACTACCCTCCGAGCTACGCGCTGCGGGATGAGCGCTTCGGAACGACCGTGCGCGCTCATGCGGCCGTGCGCTTGTGAAACAGCGCGTGTGCCAGCGCGAGCACCAGCGCCGCGTACGCTGCCAGCGTCAGCAGCTCGGGCCAGAACACGTCGATGCCGGCGCCGCGCAGGTACATGCCGCGCACGATGGCCAGGAAGTCGGCGGCAGGGAACAGCCGCGCCAGCGCGCGATTGAAAGGGCTCGCCGTTTCCAGCGGTGCAAACATGCCGGCAAACTGGATCGCGACGATCACCGCGGTGATCGTGGTGATGATGATGGCCGCCTGCTGGGTGCGCACGGCCGCCGACACCAGCAGCCCGAGGCCGGAGGTGGCCAGCACGTACAACACGATGGCCAGCGCGAACTGCGGCACGCTGCCGCGAAACGGCACGCCGAACCATACGATCACCACCAGCCACAGCAGCAGCCCGTTGGCCACACCGATGGCCACCACCGGGATCAGCTTGCCGAGCAGGAACTCCAGCCGCGTCACGGTCGAACTGGCGATGTTGAAGATGGCACCGCTTTCCTTTTCGCGCACCACACTCACCGCGATCAGCAGCGGCGGCACCAGCAGCAACACCAGCATCAGCAGCGACGGCGCCACTGTGACCACGCTGCGCAGCTCTGGGTTGTACAGAAAACGCGTCTGCAGCCGCACCGGTTCGACAAGCCCAGCCGCACCGGGGGCGAGCGCGGCGCCGCCCGCGGCCGCCGCTTCGGCGCGCAGTTCGGCGTTGACCTGCGCGTTGATCGCTTCGAGATAGCCGTAGATGGTGCGCGCCGACGTGGTGAAGGCGCCGTCGATCTGCGCCAGAACGTCCACCGCGCGGCCGGCCGTCAGATCGCGCTCGAAGTGCGGCCCGATCCACAGCACCACGCGCGCGCGGCCGTCGATCAGCGCGGCCTCGCCGCGCGCAGCGGCCGCGCCGGCGTCGGCGTGCACGAAGTGGCGGGTCGACAGGAAGCCCTCCGCATAGCGGCGGCTGGCCGGGGTGGCGTCCTCGTCGATCACCACCAAGCCGATGCGTTCGACGTCGGTGGTCATTCCGTAGGCGAACACCACCAGCAGGATCAGCGGCAGCGCGAAGGCCAGCAGCAGATACAGCCGGTCGCGCCGCACCTCGCGCGCCTCCTTGCCCGCCAGCGCCAGAACGCGCGCGACGTTCATGTCGCCGCCCGCTCTTGCGCCGCGGCTTCGAGGGCGAGCACGCGGTGGATGAACACATCTTCCATCGTCAGCGCCTGCAGCGCGATGCGCGGCGCCGCCAGCCCTGCGGCGCCGAGTGCGGCGCCGATGCGCGCGCCCGCTTCCGCCGCGTCGTGCGCCAGCACGTGCAGGCGCCGTCCGTGCAGCACCGCCTCGGCAAAGCCGGCCGCGCGCAGCGCCGCCAGCGCGGCCAGCGGCGGCTCGGCGCTCACTTCGAGCAGGTGCCCGCGCTCGGCGGCGAGTTCGGCCTTCAGTTGCGCCGGCGTGGCGTCGGCGACCACCCGGCCGGCAAACATCAGCGCGATGCGGTCGCACAGGTCGGCCTCGGCCATGTAGTGCGTGGTGAGCAGGATCGCCACACCCTGCTCGCGTGCCAGCCGGCGCAGCGTGTCCCAGAAGCGGCGGCGGCCGATCGGATCCACGCCCGAGGTCGGTTCGTCGAGAAAAAGCACTCGCGGCTGGTGCAGCAGCGCGCAGCCCAGCGCGAGCCGCTGGCGCAGGCCCATCGGCAGCCGGCCGGCGGGCTCGCGCTCGTAGCCGTGCAGATCGCCGAGCGCGACGGCCCACTGCGCGCGGCTGCGCGCCTGCTCGCGCGTGAGCCCATAGACGCCGGCAAACAGCAGCAGGTTCTCCATCACGGTGAGATCGGTGTACAGCGAAAACGCCTGCGACATGTAGCCGATGCGCTCCTTGATGGCCTGCCCGGCGCGGCGCATGTCGGCGCCGGCCACGCGACCCACGCCGGCCGAAGGCGGCAGGATGCCGGTCAGCATCTTGATGGCGGTGGTCTTGCCCGCACCGTTGGCGCCGAGCAGGCCGAAGATCTCGCCGTAGCGCACGACGAAGCTGGCGCCGTCCACCGCACGGAACGCGCCGAAGTCGCGGGTTAGGCCCTGCGCGTCGATCGCCTGCGTGGCGCCGTCATGGTCGGGTGGCGCAGGGCCGCCGCGGTCACTCAAGGACGCCGGTGTCGCGTTGCGGGGGTCGGCGGACGCCGCCACGCGTGCGCGCTCCGGTGGCTCAGTGCCGTCGCGCCCGAACCGGCCAGCAGCGTCCTGAAAAGGCCGGGTGGCGGCGGCGCCTTCGAGGGCCCGCAGCCTGGCGATGAAGAGGTCCTCCAGGTCGGGCGGCGAGATGACGATCTGTGGCGCCGTGCGCTCGTCGGAGCCTAGCGCGGCGCGCACTGCCGCGGCGGCCGACTCGTCGTCGCCGGCGGCCACAATCACGCGCGCGACGCCAGCGACCTGCTCGGCCTGCGCAAAGTGCGCCGCCAATCGCGCCAGCGCCGCCGGCTCGGCTTGCACGTGCGCCACCCGCAGGCCGGCGGCGGCCACCAGCGCGGCGGGCTCGCCCTCGGCCAGCACGCCGCCCGCGTGCATAAGGGCCAGACGGTCGAAGCGGCTCGCTTCGTCCAGGTACGCGGTGGACACCAGCGCGGTCAGCCGCTGACTGTCGATCAACTGCGCCAGGATGGCCCAGAAGTCGCGCCGCGACACCGGGTCTACCCCGGTGGTCGGCTCGTCCAGCACGATCAGCTCGGGCGCGTGGATCAGCGTGCACACGAGCCCGAGCTTCTGCTTCATGCCGCCGGACAGGTTCTTCGCGGCGCGCGTGCAGAACGCCGCCAGCCGCGTCATCGCCAGCAACTGTTCCTTGCGCGGGGCCAGTTGCGCGGCCGGCACCTGTCGCAGCCGGGCGAAGAAGTCGATGTTCTCCTCGACCGACAGCTCGGGGTAGAGGTTCATGCCCAGCCCCTGCGGCATGAAACCCAGACGCGCCTTCACGCGCTCGGCGGCGCGCTCGGAATCGATGCGCACGCCGAACACCTCGACCGCACCGCGGTCGTGCGCCAGCACGCCGGCCACGGTCTTCATCAGGCTGCTCTTGCCGGCACCGTCGGCGCCGATCAGCCCGTACAGTTGCCCGCGCTGCACCGTGAGCGAGACTTCGTCCACCGCCATCATGCGGCGGTAGCGCTTGCCGATGCCGGCCAGCGCCACGACGGGGGCTTCGATCGCGCTCATCGCGGCGGGCCGGACTGCGCCGGCATCGGCGCTTGTGCTCCGATGGCCCGGGCGACGCGGGTTCGGCGCGCGCGCCGCCCGGCCACGCGCACTGGCACGTCGAGCCGGCTCAGTGCCGCGGCTTTTGCCACGCGGCGGCCTCGTCGTGGCGGATCATGCCGTCGGCGGGCTGGCCGGGCAGCAGCTTGCCGCCTGGATCGTCCACCGGATACAGCCGCACCTCGTAGACGAGCTTGGTGCGCTCGTCGCGCGTTTGCACTTCCTTCGGCGTGAACTGCGCGCGCGCTGCGATATAGCCGACGCGCGCCTCGAACGGCGCCTCGGGCCAGGCGTCGGTCCAGATCTGTGCGGCTTGTCCGAGGCGGATACGGCCGATCATCGGCTCCGGCACATAGCCCTTCAGATACACGTGCGCCAGGTCGGTCAGGCCGAAGAGCGGTGTGCCCGCGGCTACCACTTCGCCCGCGTTGGCGTAGCGGTTGGACACCCGCGCCGCCAGCGGTGCGGTCACGGCGAGGTCCGCGCTCTGGCTGACGGCCTCGCGCACCCGTGCCTCGGCGGCCGCGGCCTGTGCACGCGTGGCTGCCGCTTCGGCGAGCCGGGCGCGCACGCGTTGCGGTCCGAGTTCGGCATCGCGCAGCGTCTGCTCCGCGCGGGCCAGCGCGGCCTGCGCGGCGGCCTGCTGCTCGCGCGCGCTGCGCAGCGCCAGCTCGCTGCGCTCGACCGCCTGCGGGCCGACGAAACCCTTGGCGGCGAGGTCGCGCGTGCGTTCGAGGTCGCGCTCCTCCTGCAGCGTCGCCGCCTGCGCGCGGCCCAGGTCGGCACGTGCCGCCGCCAGCCCGGCCTGCGCGGAGGCCCGCTGCACCTCGGTTTCGGACTGCAGCAGATCGGCCGAGGTCTCGAGTGCCAGTGCCTGCGCCCGCTGCGCCACGGCGCCGGCCTGTGCCTGCGCCTGGCGCGCATCGACCGCCTCGTCGGCCAGCCGGGCCAGCAACTGGCCGGCCTTGACCTCATCGCCCTCGCGCACGAGCAACTCGGCGATGCGGCCGGCGGCTTTCGGTGCCACCGCGATCTGATCGCCCTCGATGCGGCCATTGATCTGCAGCAGGCCGGAGGGCGTGGCGAGGTCCGTCCACCACGACCAGGCGCCGGCCGCCACGGCAAGCACGACAGCAGCCGGCACGACCCAAAGCAGGATGCGCCGCGTGCGCGGCGGTGGCGTGGCAGACGAAGCGGTGTTCATGCGGGCTCGCGTTGGCGGTTCGTGTTCGTGTGTCTTGAGGCAGGTGCTGCTCAGCCTAGGTGATGCGGCACCGGCTTGCATTGCGGGGCCACGGGCAGTGTTTGCGGCTACAACCGCAGGTGCTGGTGAAGTGTTCTATTCTGCCTCTGGTGAATTCCGAGTGGGTGAACGAGCAGGAGCGTTTCGTATGCACGGCAGGGTGTTCGAAACGGCACTGGGGATCGCACCGCCGCGGCTCGTTGCCGGTGTTCGCTTCGACGAGGCGAGCAAGGTCTTGACGGTGGGCATCGACTTCAAGTCGGGGACTCGGTTCTCGCGTCATGCGCTCCAAGGTCGAGCCCATGAAGGAGGTCGGCCGTGCAAGCCGAGCCAGCGCTGCGGCGCTCGTCGCCCAGCGCCACAGCCGCGGCGCGCGTCAGACCAAGCTGCTCATCGACCCGCTTGAGCAACAGCACGCCACCGTCGCTGACGATTCGCCACCCCCATATGCGGCCGCGACGACGCGCCTTCCAACCCGTCCAAACTCAACGGTCCCATCAGTACACCTTGACATCGGCAGTCCTCGGTCGCCATTGGGGGTGAGATGCCGATGACAACGTGTTGAGCCACGAGGCTGCCGACCTACTGCTCGTGAAATCTCCGGGCTAGAACCGGTAGGCGTAACTCAGCAGGAACGCTGCCTGGCTTGACCGACCGACGATTGGGCTGTCCCTGATCGACCGCGCCAGTTTGGTGCTGCTGGCGTCGAAGATGAACAGGTGCTGCTTGCCGTAGGCATAAGTGGCGCGCACACCCAGCTCGACGTTGCGGGCCGACCGGCCGGTGTAGGCCGGGCGCGAAAGGGATGCCTCGCCCAGCTTGACGCCGTAGTAGTAGTCGACGTACTTCTGATCAAGCATGCTCACCCCGACGCGAGGGGTTATCTCGAGACTGGTACCGACGTCGAACTCCGTTTCCAGTTCCAGATTGACAACCCTGCCTCCGCTGTTGCCCGACGCATCGCGAAGCAACTCGGCGCTGAGTTCTGCCAACGGAGTCTCCCACGTCGCCTTGGCGCCCGCCCAGACACTGGCCTTGCGCTCTGACATGCCGGCGAGGAAGGCAGAGTCGGAGGCCTTGTAGCCGTCGCCCTCGTAGGTCGCCATCAGGCGAAGGTCAAGGCTGCTCGAGCGGCCCAATGCGAGCTGGGGTAGCTTCAGCTCCACGGCGGGCAGCTGAACCAGAACGTATCTGCTCTCGAAACGAACCAGCGGCAAGAGGTCCGTCTCGCGCCCAGTGCCCTTGTACAGCGCTTGCTCCGCACGCACTGCGGCCCCAAGAGCCCATTGGGCGGTCTTCCCTTGAGCGTCTTCCTCCGCGTTGGCGATGGAAACCGAGGCGGCACAGGCCAAACCGAGCATCGTCCGTGTTGCGACAAGGCGCAGTCCTGCCCTTGTGGTGAGATCGGCGACGTAGAGGTGCGAGCTGGACATGTTGACTTGGGGTGAGT
>JBILSW010000044.1:0-11483 GCA_044371895.1 Rubrivivax sp. | reverse complement strand
GCGGCCTGGGGCTGGAGGACCTGTTCGTGGAGCTCAACGCATGAAGCCCTGGGCCAGCGCCTGCGCGATCGTCGCGCTCGCGAGCGCCTTCGTCGCCGGCAGCGCGGCGCTGCTCGCTCCGGAACTGCCGCGCGCCCCCTACGAGACGTTGCTGCGCGCGCTGTGTTGGCTGTCCGCGGCGCTGGTGCTGGCCTGGGCGGCCACGCATGTGCGCGCGGCTGTGGACGAGCAGCGCGTGCTCGGCGCGCGCGCCGCGCCGCGCGGGGCCCGGCCGCTGGGGCCGCGGGCGAGCCTGGCGCTGATGGGCGTCAGCGCCGCAGCGCTTGCGCTGCCCTTGGGCTGCCTGTCGGTGGTCGTGGTGGCTTCCCCCGAGGCGGCGACGCCCGCCCTGCTGCTGGCTGCCGCCGCCGCCGCGCTGGCCACGGCGGGCCTGTTGCATGCCCTGACCTGGCTGTGCCTCCTGGCCTGGTGGGGCCGGGCGAACCCGCGCTGGCTGGTGGCAGCCTGCGCGCCGATGGTCCTGCTGGCCTGGGGCTGGGACGCCGTCCTTGTGGGACTCTCGCAGCGGCCCTGGCTGGTGCTGCCGGTGGGTGCGGCCGCGGCCGCGGCCGGCCTGCTGGCCTGGCGCGCCCTGTGGCCGCCGGGGTCGGGAGCACGTGCGCCCGCGACGCCGGCGCCGCATTCGCGAGCCCTTGCACTCGCGCGGCGGCTGCGCGGCGCGACCGCCCGTGTCGACCGCGTCGAACTCCCGCTTCTGGTCTTGCTGTACCTGCTGCTGGCGCCAGCCCTGGGCATGATCCCCGAGCGCGAGAGCCCGCTGCTCGCGCCCTGGGGCAGCCGATTCGATCTCGATGGCGCGGCCCGTCTCGGTCTGATGGCGGCGGTGATGGCCCTGTGCCTGCGCATGGGCGCGCTGCACTGGCGGCTGCAGCTGGCGCCGGGCGGTCGGTTCCGACGCACGCTGGGGGCGGGCATCGTGTGGCGCTCCTGGCTGGCGGCGCTGGCGATGATCGGCCTGGTGGGTTTCGTCGCTGTGCTGGTGCACCGGATCTGGCTGCTGGCGCCCGACCGTGTCTTCGTACCGGCACTGAGGCTGCAGGCGCTGGACTGGCTCATCGGGCTCTGGCCGCGCTTCGGGCCCACGCTGCTGTGCGAGCTGCTGCTGGCCACCGCCGTGGCGGCCTGGCTGCGGCCGCTGATGGCCAACGCGCTTGCGGCGGCAATGGCCTGCGCGGCAGCCGCCGGCGTGGCGTTCGCGGCGGCGGGCCTGCTGGCGTGGTCCGGCCACGCAGCCGCACTGCCCGGCTGGCCGCGCGAGGCCGCTCACCACCTGGGCGTTCTGGTGCTGGCGGCCGGCTTCACGCTGCTGGCCAACGCGAGCTGGCGCCGCGCCGACCTGCGCCGGATCACCGGCTCGCAGCCGGGCCCCGGCGAGGCCTGGCGCCAGGTGATGGCGACGCTGCGGCCGGCCGCCCGCGGCACGCGTCGCGGGCCGGCCTGAGCGGCAGCCCGGCGCTGCCGCTCAGCGCGCGCGCCGCCGCGCCTTCACGGCCTGCGCGAGGCCGTCGAGCACGCCCACCGTGTCGGCCCAGTCGATGCAGGCGTCCGTGATGCTCTGGCCGTAGGCCAGCTTGGCCGCCTCGTCCTTGCCCGGGGTGAACTTCTGCGCGCCGCCGTTGAGGTGGCTCTCCACCATGACGCCGAAGATGCAGCGGTTGCCCGCCGCGAGCTGGCCGCCCACGTCCTTCATCACGTCGATCTGGCGCTGGTGCTGCTTGCTGCTGTTGGCGTGGCTGGCGTCGATCATCAGCCGACACGGCAGCTTCGCGGCCTCGATCTCGGCGCAGGCTGCGGCCACGTGGGAGGCGTCGTAGTTGGGCGCCTTGCCGCCGCGCAGGATGACGTGGCAGTCCTTGTTGCCCCGGGTCTCGACGATGGCCACCTGGCCGTTCTTGTGGACCGACAGGAAGTGATGGCCGCGCGCCGCGGCCTGGATGGCGTCGATGGCGATCTTGATGTTGCCGTCGGTGCCGTTCTTGAAGCCCACCGGGGCGCTCAGGCCGCTGGCCAGCTCGCGGTGCACCTGGCTCTCGGTGGTGCGCGCGCCGATCGCGCCCCAGGCGATGAGGTCGCCGATGTACTGCGGGCTGATGACGTCGAGGAACTCGCTGCCCGCGGGCACGCCCAGGCGGCTGATGTCCACCAGCAGCTGCCGCGCGATGCGCAGGCCCTCGTGGATGCGGAAGCTCTCGTCCAGGTAGGGGTCGTTGATCAGGCCCTTCCAGCCCACCGTGGTGCGGGGCTTCTCGAAGTACACGCGCATCACCACCTCGAGCTCGCCGGCGTGGCGCTCGCGCTCGGCCTTGAGCCGGCGGGCGTACTCCAGCGCCGCGGCAGGGTCGTGGATGCTGCAGGGGCCGATCACCACCAGCAGCCGGTCGCTGCCCTCACCGTGGCCCTGCATGATGTGACGGATGCGCTTGCGCGTGTCGCCCACCAGCGCCTCCACCGGGGTGCCGGCGATCGGGAAGAAGCGGATCAGGTGTTCCGGCGGCGGCAGCGGCGTGACGTCGCGGATGCGCTGGTCGTCGGTCTGGCTGGTGCGCTCCGACAGCGCCAGGCGCTCGTCGGTGGGGAGGGCGGATTTCGGGCTCACGGGAGGGTTTCCTCTTTGGGGCCTGGGCTGGTGGCGGGCAACAAAAAACCGCCGGTGCTGCCGGCGGTTCTTGGGGGGTTTGCGTTCGCTGCGTTTCGCTTACGCTTTTGCCTCTCCAGCCGCCGCGCGGTGCGAGAACCAAAAGTACGCAAAGTAGAACGCCGAGTAACGCATCGGGCGACTGTAGCACGCGGCCCGTCGCAGGGCGGAGCCCGGCTTCCGGCGCTCAGCCGGCGGTGCGGCTGGACGTGTCCTCGGTTGCGAGGCGGCGCAGCCGCAGTCCCAGCAGCCCAGGCCGGCCAGCATCAGCCCGAGCGCGTCCGGCTCCGCCACCACCGAGATGAACACGCCGTCGACGGCCTCGATCTGCGTGCGGAAGGGCGCCACACCCGTGCACCAGGAGATGTCGCCGTACACGCTGATGTCCGTGGTGCCGCCGCTGAGCACGCCGATGACCGTCCACTGCCCGCCGTTGTCGAACAGCAGCGGGCCGCCGCTGTCGCCCAAGGCTGTCGTGGCCTCCAGCGCCCCGGCGGCGGCCGAGCAGCCGAGCCAGCCCAGCGTGTTGCTGGTGCCCGGGCGATCGTCGACGTCGGAGGAGAAGATGCATGACGTGCCCGCCGATGGCCGAGGACGTGTCGAGCGCGGCGCCGTAGAAGTCGATCGTGCTGGTGCCACTACGGCGGACACCGTCGAATCCGGTGGCGCCGGTGCTGCCGATGCCGCGCAGGCCGTAGCCGAGCGTCGCGACCTGCACGCCGGTGAGGGCGGTCGTCGCATCGGCCAGCGGCAAGGGCGTCGCGATCGCGGCCGGTAAGGCCTGGGCCAGCGTGACGATGGCGACGTCGCCGCCGTCCAGCAGCGGCGAGCCCGCCAAGCCCTCGCCGGGGAAGGACACCGCCTGGATGCTCGAGCAGAAGGTCGGGCTCCAGTAGCGGGTGCCAAAGCGCACGAACTCACCGGCCAACGGCCCGCAGTGGCGGGCTGACAACACGGTCGTGGGCGCGATCAGCACGCCGCTGCAGCACAGGCCGTCGCCGAAGCCCAGCGCCACCACGCCGGCAAAGTCCAAGCCAGGAGGCTCCCATCGCGGCTGGTCGCGACAGGAGCGGATTGGCCCTTGCCCGATGCGTCGGCACGAACTTTCCCCCGGAATGCGGGGGTACGCGGTGGGCGCCGGCCCGACCGCCGGCGTCAGAAGCTGTAGCCCAGCCCGAAGGTCAGCTGCGGCAGCAGCCGCACCTTGCCCACGCCGTCGCGCAGCTCGGACAGCTCGGCGTCGATGTCGGCCTGAGTGACGCGGCTGGCCCAAGGGCCCGTCAGCGCGTAAGACAGCGTGGCCCGGCCGAGCTTGGCGCCGACATCGAACGAGAAGCGCAGCCCGCTGCTGTCCTGGTGACCCCAGCCCAGGCCTGCGTACGGCATCGACGACGGCAGCTTGATCTGCACGTTGAGCCGGTCCGCCGGTGTCGTGATGTAGGTGTTGTTGCCCACCGTGATGGAGCCGCCGGAGCCGGTGGCCAGCAGGTCCAGCGAGTACCGGCTGCCGGTGACGCCGCCGGTGAGGCGGAAGCCGCCGCCGAACACGAACCAGTCGGCCAGCAGCGCGGTGCGGTCGCCCTTGAGCGTGGCGTCGTAGGCGATGCCGTTCTCGGTGCGCCGTTCGTTCAAGGTGCTCACCCTGGCGGCGTCCAGCCGCAGGCCGAAGTGCGAGCCCAGGGGCTGAGCCCAGCCGACGACGAACCCCGGCACGCCCGCCTTGAAGTAGAACTCGCCTGCGCGCGCCGAGCCCGCCGACAGCAGCGCGGCCGCGGCGATGCTGGCCACGGCCACAACGGCCGACACGGTGCGGATGACTTGCTGTTCGCGCATGGCAGCTCCCCGGGGCTTGGACCGGCGTCATTCTCGGCAGCCCTCCTGAGGGCCTTGAGCGGATGAGACCCGCCAAACGGGCCCTCATTCGCGCCGAATCGTCGCCAGATGCAGGCGCGGGCGCGTCCTCCCGCGGGCGGAGGGCGGGACCGGGCCGCCGCGTCAGTGCTCGGGGGTGGTGAATCCGGCCGCCGCCAGCCGCGCCAGCACCTCGTCGACGTGCTCGCGGTTGCGCGTCTGCAGCACCAGTTCGACCTCGACGTTCTGCGCGCTCAGCGTGCTGAAGGCGCGCTGGTGGTGGACCTCGTCGATGTTGGCGCCGGCCTCGGCCACCACGGCGGTGATGCGGGCCAGCACGCCGGGCGTGTCGCGCGCGGCGACGCGGATGCGCGCCAGCCGGCCGGCGCGCACCATGCCGCGCTCGATGATGCTGGCCAGCAGCAGAGGGTCGATGTTGCCGCCGCACAGCACCAGGCCCACCCGGCGGCCCGCGAAGGCCTCGCGGTGGCGCAGCAGTGCCGCCAGCCCGGCAGCGCCGGCGCCCTCGACCACGGTCTTCTCGATCTCGAGCAGCATCAGCACGGCCTGCTCGATGTCGCCTTCGTCTACCAGCAGAAGGTCGTCGACGCGCTCGCGGATCAGCGCCTGCGTCAGCCGGCCCGGCTGACCCACGGCGATGCCCTCGGCGATGGTGCTGACGCCCTGTGGATGCGCCGTGCCCTTGACGGAATTGACCATGGCCGGGAAGCGCGCTGCCTGCACGCCCACGACGCGGATGCCGGGCTTGACGGCGCGCGCCGCGGTGGCGATGCCGCTGATCAGGCCGCCGCCGCCCACGGCGATGACCAGCGTGTCGAGATCGGGCTGCGCCGCCAGCATCTCCAGCCCGATCGTGCCCTGGCCGGCGATCACGGCGGCGTCGTCGAAGGGGTGCACGAAAGTCAGGCCCTGCTCGGCGGCCAGCGCCAGCGCCCGCTCGCGCGCGTCGTCGAAGGTCTCGCCATGCAGCAGCACCTCGGCGCCGAAGCCGCGCGTGCGCTCCACCTTGACCATGGGCGTATGCTGCGGCATCACGATCACGGCGCGCAAACCCAGGCGGGCGGCGTGATGCGCCACGCCCTGCGCGTGGTTGCCGGCGCTGGCCGCGATCACGCCCTTGGGCGGCGTGTCGCCCGCCACCAGCGAAGCCAGCTTGTTCAGCGCCCCGCGCTCCTTGAACGAGGCTGTGAACTGCAGGTTCTCGAACTTCAGGAAGACGCGGCAGCCGGTGATCTGCCCCAGCGTCAGGCTCTCGACGCAGGGCGTGTCGAGCACGTGCCCGTGCAGCCGCTGCGCAGCCGCCTCGATGTGCGCCAGCGAAACCAAGCCCCCCGCCGCGGAGCCGGCTTCGCCGGGCCGCTGGTGGGCGGCCCCCTCGGGGGGTAGCGAGCGGAGCGAGCTTGGGGGCTCCACGGTTTCCGCCGCGGAGCCGGCTTCGCCGGGCCGCTGGCGGGCGGCCCCCTCGGGGGGTAGCGAGCGGAGCGAGCTTGGGGGCTCCACTTAAGCGGTGCCGCCCACCGTGAGGCGCTCGATGCGCAGCGTCGGCTGCCCGACGCCCACCGGCACGCTCTGGCCTTCCTTGCCGCACACGCCCACGCCGGTGTCGAGCTCGAGGTCGTTGCCGATCATGCTCACGCGCGTCATCGCCTCGGGGCCGTTGCCGATGATGGTGGCGCCCTTCACGGGGTAGAGGATCTTGCCGCTCTCCACCCAGAAGGCCTCGCTGGCGGAAAACACGAACTTGCCGCTGGTGATGTCGACCTGGCCGCCACCGAAGTTGGTGGCGTACAGGCCACGCTTCATGCTGGCCACGATCTCGCTGCGCGTCTTGTCGCCGGCCAGCATGTAGGTGTTGGTCATGCGCGGCATCGGCAGGTGGGCGTAGCTCTCGCGGCGGCCGTTGCCGGTGGGCTTGACGCCCATCAGCCGCGCATTGAGGTTGTCCTGGATGTAGCCCTTCAGGATGCCGTCCTCGATCAGCACGTTGCGTTGCGACGCATGCCCCTCGTCGTCGACGTTGAGGCTGCCACGGCGGTCGGGCAGGGTGCCGTCGTCGAGCACAGTCACCCCCTTGGCGGCCACGCGCTGGCCGACGCGGCCGCTGAAGGTGCTGCTGCCCTTGCGGTTGAAGTCGCCCTCCAGGCCGTGGCCCACGGCCTCGTGCAGCAGCACGCCGGGCCAGCCGGGGCCCAGCACCACGGTCATCTCGCCGGCCGGGGCCGGGCGGCTCTCGAGGTTGGTGAGGGCGGCGCCCACGGCGTGGTCCACGTAATGCGCGATCACGGCGTCAGTGAAGTAGCCCAGGCCGAAGCGGCCGCCGCCGCCGCCGTTGCCGACCTCGCGCCGCAGTTCGCCGCCCACCGTCTGCTCGGCGATCACGGTCACGTTCAGCCGCACCAGCGGCCGCACGTCGGCGGCGCGCGTGCCGTCGGCGCGCGCCACCAGCACCACGTCGTACTCGGCACCTACGCTGGCCATCACCTGCACAACGCGCGGGTCCTTTGCGCGGGCGAGCTTCTCGACCTTCTCGAGCAGCGCCACCTTCTGCGTGCTGTCGAGCGAACCGATCGGGTCCATCGGCGCGTAGAGCAGCCGGCTCTTCGCCACCCGGGGTGCGCGCGCGAGCTTCACGCGGCGCTGCTGCCCGGCCGCGGCGATGGTGCGCACGGTGCGCGCGGCGTCCATCAGCGCCTCGGGCGAGATGTCGTCGCTGTAGGCGAAGGCGGTCTTCTCGCCGGCCACTGCGCGCACGCCCACGCCCTGGTCGATGCTGAAGCTGCCGCTCTTGACGATGCCCTCCTCCAGGCTCCAGCCCTCGTGGCGCGTGGTCTGGAAGTACAGGTCGGCGTCGTCGACCCGGTGCTCGCCGATGAGTGCCAGCGCCTGCGACAGCGTGGCTTCAGTCAGGCCGAAGGGCTCCAGCATCAGCTGCTGCGCCACGGCCAGTCGCTCGAGGGTGGGTTCGCGGGAGATCATCGTCGGGGCCTTCGTTGCGGGACGTGGGTTCATTCTAGGAGCCGCTTCGAAGCCCTGCCCGCCGCAGCCTCGCGCCGCGCCGCCCAGATCGTGGCCGCGGTGATGAGCGCGCCGCCCAGCAGCGTGGTGGCCGTGGGCACGTCAGCGAACAGCGCGAACCCCAGCAGCGCCGACCACAGCAGCTCCAGGAACTTCAGCGACTGCGTGGCCGAGATGTCGGCGCCGCGGAAGCTGCGCGTCAGGCAGTCGTGGCCACCGCTGCCCAGGGCGCCGCACAACAGGAACCCGGCCCACTGCCAGGCGGTGGGCCACTGCCAGGTCCACAGCCCCATCGGCAGGCTGAACAGCGTGACGGTGAGCGCTTGCCAGAACACGATGACGCCGGTGGACTCGCTGCGCGTGAGCACCTTGGTGATCAGGAACGAGGCCGCGAACACCGGCGCCGAGGCCAGCATCAGCAGGTGCGCCGCACCACTGCCGCGCCCGCCGGCGGCGGCCCACAGCGCCGGCCCCAACACCACCAGCACCCCCGCGAAGCCGATGCCGGTGGCCGCCCAGCGCTCCCAGCGCATCGGCTCCTTCAGGAACCACCAGGCGCCGAGCATGATGAAGATGGGCGTGGTGAAACCGATGGCCGTGGTGTCGGCCAGCGGGATGTGCGGCAAGGCCAGGAACCACAGCACCAGGCCCAGCGTGTGCACGGCGCCGCGCCAGAGCTGGCCGGCGGGGCTCTGCGGCCGGTAGGCGGCCACGCCGTGGCGCAGCAGCCAGGGCAGCAGCACGACGAACCCGAACAGGTAGCGCAGGAACTGCGTCTGCATGGGATCGAGCTGCAGCGCCAGCAGCCGCATCAGCGCGTTGAGCACCGTGAACACCAGTCCGGCCGCGGCGGCCCACAGCAAAGCCCGAACGGCGGCCGGCTGACCGCGCAAGTGGCGCGCAAGCGCGGCCACCATGCGGCTCAGCCCCCGCCCGCTTCGCCGGCCTCGCCGCGGCGGCGCAGCGCCTCGGCGTACAGGCGCTTGCGCGGCAGCCCTGTGAGGGTGGCGGCCAACGCTGCGGCCTGCTTCAACGGCAACTCGGCCAGCAGGGTGTCGAGCACGTGCAGCGCCGCCGGCGGCAGCGCGTCGGCCGGCACGGCCGCGGGGGGCTGCGCGTGCAGCACGAGCGCAAACTCGCCGCGCTCGCCGTGTGGCAACGTGGCCAGGTGGGCGGGCCAGGCGCCGGCCGGGCGGGTGGCGATGCTCTCGAACTGCTTGGTGAGCTCGCGCGCCACCGTCAGCGGCCGCGCCGGGGCGGCCGCGGCCAGCGCCGCCAGCAGCGCGGCGATGCGGTGCGGGGCCTCGAACAGCACCTGCGTGTGCGCGTCGGCGGCCGCGGCGGCCACGGCGGCCTCGCGCTCGGCGCCCCGGGCCGGCAGGAAGCCGGCGAAGACGAAGCCGTGGCCCAGCGTGTCGCCGGCCACGCTGAGCGCCGCCAGCACGCTGCTGGCGCCCGGCAGGGGCACCACCGGGTGGCCGGCGGCGGCCGCGGCGGCTACCACGCGGGCGCCGGGGTCGCTGACGGCGGGCGTGCCGGCGTCGCTGACCAGCGCCACGCGCTCGCCGGCGGTCAGGCGCGCCAGCACGGCCCCGCTGGCCTCGGCCTCGTTGTGCGCATGCAGTGCGATCAGCGCCAGGCCCGGGCGCTGCAGCCCGTAGGCCTGCAGCAGAGCGCCGGCCACGCGCGTATCCTCGCAGGCCACGGCGTCCACCAGCGACAGCACGTGCAGCGCGCGCAGCGTGATGTCGGCGAGGTTGCCGATGGGGGTGGCCACGACGTAGAGTGCGCCGCGCCCGTGGCGCTGCGCGCCGGCCAGCGCGGCGGCTGCGGCGTGCAGCAGGGAGGGGTCGGTGGCAGGCAAGACGGCGGCCGCTTCGCGCGGCGAGGAAGGCGAGGCGCGCGCGCTGCAATGGCTGCAGCGCCAGGGCCTCATGCTGGTGCAGCGGCATTATCGAGTGGCGCGCGGTCCCGGCGCGCGCGGCGGCGAGATCGACCTCGTGATGCGCGAGCCCGACGGCACCCTGGTGTTCGTGGAGGTGCGCGCCCGCGACGGCACCGCGCACGGCGGCGCCGCGGCCAGCGTGGGCCCGGCCAAGCAGCGCAGCCTGGTGTTCGCGGCCCGGCACTACCTGGCGCGGCTGGCGCACCTGCCGCCCTGCCGCTTCGACGTCGTGGCCATCGACGGCGAGCAGCTCAAGTGGATCAAGGGCGCGTTCGAGGCGGGTTAGCGGCCAGGCGCGGTGGGGAGGCAAGACAGGTCAGGGCCGAATGGGATTGGCTGTATCGGGACAGGTACCAGCGCGCGCCATCAGCGCACCTGAATTGCGAGGAAGTTCAGCACCCTGATGCCGCGCTGCGGGCTTCTCGGTGCGCGGACAAGGGCGGCAAGCAGATCGCCAAGGATCGCGCGCGGGTCGTAGCGCCGGTTGAAGCGGAACCGGACCTCGGCGAGATTGCGGTGGCGCACTTGGCGAACTTGATGGCGTGGTGCGTGCCGGTGAGCACGGTCTTGACGTTGCCGAAGTCCGGCAGCACACGCCCAGGTGACGCTTGATCTCCAGGGCCGAGACGTTGGCCTTGGACTGGGTCAGCAGCTGCATCGCCCGGAGCCAGTTCGTCAAGGGCAGCTTGCTGGACTCGAACATCGTGCCGCCCAGGACACTGCACCGGTACCGGCAGCCGGCGCACTGCCAGTAACGCCGACCCTCACGCTCGAAGAGCGCGCGGGCCTGGCAGACGCCGCAACGCGGACACTCGAAGGCCGCGCTGGAACTGCACACGATTCATGGGCATGGCGCATCTCCTCGGTGGATGCAGCCTTCGTCTTCCCTAACCGGCTCACCACATGTGCCTGCTGAGCTTCGTCGCTGATGAGGTCAGCGCATGTCCCGCGGTGTCAGGTGCTTGCCAAGGTTGTGTTTCGCCATCCTTGGTCAGCAGGTCTCTGCGCGAGCGGCGGCAGGTTGCAAGCCCGACCATCGATCACACCCCGTTCGGGGCGCGCACTGCGCCACGCTGTGCATCTCTACATGCCGAGAGGCCTCGCCAAAGGTGGCCGTGCACACTGGGAAGGCACGTCGGCCGCCCGATCAACTGAGGGTCATCGCTGGGCAAGCCATTGGCGCCAAGCCTGCCCAGAGACGAGCGCCCCAGCGTCAGCACTCGGCCAGAAGGTTGCCGATGCGCTGCGTGACCTGCGCGCGCTGCGCGATCAGGACGCAGCACTGATGAAGCAGTCATCCGAGACGATGGACCCGCAGGTCTGGGGCGCCCATCGCCCCGATGGTGCCTGTTTTCGAGATGACGAAGAACTCGCGGGAGTCGCCGCCAAGCGCGCCCAACGCGTCCAGCGATCACTCCCGCTCCCACTTGTCGAGCCCCAGTTCCATCACGATGGCAAAACCAGGTGAACGATCGAGCAGGCCAACTGCACCCAACAGTTCCCTGCGCCCGTAGCCTTCGGCGTTGAGCTTGATCAGGTCAATGCGCGCATGGGCAGGAAGTACGTCATCGAGCCGCTTCATCACCACATTGACGCAATGGTCGGCCTGTTGGTCGCCCATCAAGTTGGCGGACTGCATGTTGCTGTTCGAGCGGCTCGGCACGGCCGTTCCGGGCACGTCACCGAACGCGAGGTCACGGAGCGAAACATGCCCAAGAGCCCGTTGATCTTGCTGTTCTCCAAACAAACGGCATGCACCTCTGGGTTCGGCTCGAAGGCATGCAGACGGCCTCCGTTGGCGATCTTCGAGCCGGGCTTGACCGTGTGGTAGCCCATGTTGGCGCCGATGTCCAACACGGCCACCGTGAGCGGCCTTTGCATGTGATGACTGCAGAAGCTGCGCACCTCGGCGAGCCAGTGGGGGATCTGCGCCAGGCACACGCGGTGTGGCTTGTG
>JBILSW010000434.1:0-3401 GCA_044371895.1 Rubrivivax sp. | reverse complement strand
CCATGGGCAGATCGAAGCGCGAGATCCCGCACTACTACCTCTCGACCACGGTCGACTTCGGCCGGGCCCAGGCCTGGCTGGACGCCTACAACACCGAGCGCGATGCCGTCGATCGCCTGCTGCCGGCCGCGCTGCTGCTGAAGGCCAGCGCAATGGCGCTGGTGCAGGTGCCGCAGCTCAACGGCTTCTACGAGGACGGCGTATTCCGCGCCTGTGCCGGCGTGCACGTCGGCTGGGCCATCGCGCTGCGCGGCGGCGGGCTCGTCGCACCCGCCCTCCGCGATGCCGACAAGCTCGCGCTGCCGGCGCTGATGGTCGCCCTGCGCGACCTGGTGCAGCGCGCGCGTGCCGGCGGCCTGCGCAGCTCGGAACTCACCGACCCCACCATCACCGTCACCAGCCTGGGCGAGCGCGGCGCCGAGAGCGTCTACGGCGTGATCTACCCACCCCAGGTGGCGATAGTCGGCTTCGGCCGCGTCGCCCAGCGGCCGGCGGTGGTGGACGGCCAGGTCGTCGCGCGGCCGCAGGTCACGGTCACGCTGGCGGCCGACCACCGCGCCAGCGACGGCCACCTCGGCGGCCAGCTGCTGGCCGCCATCGACCGGGCGCTGCAGTCCCCGGCCACCCTCTGACCCGGAGAACCCCGATGACCGACCACGAAATCCGCGCGCTGGCCGCCGAGGTGCTGGCAGGCATCGCCCCCGAGGCCGACCTGGCCGCCATCGGCGACCACGAGGACCTGCGCGAGGCGCTGGACCTGGACTCGATGGACTTCCTGAACTTCCTCATCGCGCTGGGCGAGCGCACCGGGCGCCGGATCCCCGAGGCCGACACGCGGCGGCTGTTCACGATGGAGGGTCTGCTGGGGTACCTGGGCAGCTGAGTGCGGGCGCCGGTCCGTCGATGGACGGCATCCGCAAGCGCGCCCGGGAATGCTGACTCGCACAGCCGATGCGGGGCGGCCCTGCCTGGACGATGTGCACTCCGCAGCCGGCGGGCGAAGCTCGGCGTCGGGTGACACAAGGAAGGGGAACCTGAGCCCGCGGTCGCCATCCTCTCGTCGTGCTCGGACCGCTCTCGCTAGACCGTGTAGCTGCCGCCCATCGAGACGCCGATCCCCAGCTGCCTGTGCCAGCCCGGGTTCAGGCCGAGCACGAACTCGAAGCTGAGTTCCGCGAGGAACTGCTTCAGGTCGCCCGTGTTCTCGACCAGCGTCGGCGTGCGCTTCGGCACGAACGCGATGCACGGGAAGTCGATCGACGACACCATCGGGCGGCCCGCCTCGTCGCTGTGGTGCACGACGTCGCCGCCGCGGTAGCCGATCGCCTGCACGCCCTTGTTGATGGCCTCGCGCACCCGCGCGATTCGTGGCGTCAGGTTGCCCCGGTGCTCGTCCTCGTTCGCGATGTAGGCCCGGATCGGCTGCTTGAACCGGTCGCTGCCGGGCACCATGCGCCGGTCGTCGCCCTGGCGTCGGTAGTCGGCGCGCCGCGGGAACACGGCCCACAGGTCGTAGTCGCCGGTGGTCGCCGCGCGGTAGGTGTTGCGCACGCCGCGCGCGCACATCGGGTCCACCATCGCCATCACCGGCAGCAGGTCGCCGGACGGCGTCTTCGCGTTCGGGCTCTTCAGGTCGTTCGACAGGCGCACCTCACCGCGCGCGTACAGCACCGCCCACAGCTGCCGGCCTTCCGCGCCCGGCGCGTCGAGCGTGCGCCGCAGCACGAACTTCATCGCGCCGCCGGTCGGCCCGGTCGCGACGTAGACGTGCTCGTTGACGTTGCCGCCAATCCGCGTAATCCGTCCCAGCTCGCCCTGCAGCGCCTGCCGGCGCTCCTCGGTGATGTACAGCGGGATCTCGCCGCCGCCGGCCTTGATCGCCTTCTGCAGGTCGCCGCGCTGGCCGGCCGTGTCGGGATTCTTGGTGAAGCGCGGGTCCGCCATCACGAAGCCCGCCATCGGCCCCCACGGGCAGCTCTTGGCCTTGTTGTGGAAACCCTTGGTCGCGTAGCTCTCGAGCAGCAGGCCGGTGGCCCAGCGGCCGACCTCGCGCGAGGCGATCACGCAGTCCATCTGGTCCGCCGCGGCCTGGAACACGCGGCCGTGGTCAATGGGCATCCCCGAACTCGCGATCGCAACGTCGCCACGCTTCATCCAGCACCTCCCCGCTGCGGATTCGTCACCCGCGCCGGCCGACGGACGAAGCCGGCTGCGCCGCCGGGAGGATAGTCAGGGTCAAGGGGAATCTCAAACGACGATTTCCGCGCATGGCCACTTCACGTTGCCCCGATTCGATCGGCACCCGAGGTTTCGCCTGGTGGTCGCTCTGCCGTGCGACAAGGGCTGACCCTGGGCCGATCGACATCGAGCCGACATACGGCGTGCCGGCTTGAGCCGTCGATGTCGGCGCACAGGGGCTGCGCGCCAAAGGCGGGCGCGCCACCGGTGCCGCAGCGGTACATGCTGGCCAGCACCAGGCAAAGCAGGTGGACAGCGAGGACGCCGTTGCCGAGGAAGGCGTCGGATTCGTCCTGGATGAAGCGCGGACACTCCGATCCGGTGCTGGCCTCGGTGTGGACCATGAAGCTGCCCGCGTTTTGCTGCCACGGGAGCGTCCGACCGGCCGCTTCAGGGCGGCGAGTTCGGGGCAGCCAGTATCTCTTCGGGGTCGGCTACCGCCACCCGGCGCAAGCGTTGCGACAGCGTGCCGCCGTCGCAGTTCAGACGCGCCGGGCGCCGCGCCAGCGCGCCAGCCACAGCGCGTTGCTCACCACCAGCACGCTGCTCATCGCCATCGCCCCGCCGGCGATCACCGGGCTCAGGTGCCCGAGCGCCGCCGCCGGAATTCCCACCGCGTTGAAGGCGAAGGCCCAGAACAGGTTCTGGCGGATCTTGGCGTGCGTGCGGCGGCTCACGTCGATGGCGTCGGCGACGGCGCGCGGGTCGCCGCGCAGCAGCGTGATGCTGGCGGCGTGCAGGGCCACGTCGCTGCCGCCGCCGTCGGCCGGCGCCATCGCGATGCCGACGTCGGCCGCGGCCAGCGCCGGCGCGTCGTTCACGCCGTCGCCCACCATGGCCACGGCGGCACCCTTGGGCAGCCCGGCGCGCAGCGCGGCCACCTGGCGTGCCTTGTCGGCCGGCAGCACCTCGGCGTGCACCTCGGCGATGGCGAGCTCGGCCGCCAGGTGGCGCGCGGCGCCAGCGTTGTCGCCGCTGATGAGCACCGAGCGCACACCCTGGCGCGCCAGCGTGGCCACGGCCTCGGCGGCGCCGGGCTTGGCGCGGTCGCCGAAGGCCAGCCAGCCGGCCAGCCGCAGCGCGCCGCCATCCTCCAGCGCCAGCAGCGAGACGCTGCGCCCCTGCGCCTGCTGCGCCTGCAGCACCGGCGCCAGCGCGTCGAT
>JBILSW010000431.1:0-3402 GCA_044371895.1 Rubrivivax sp. | reverse complement strand
CTCGCCGTGCACCTCGAGGATGCGGCTGCTGGCGAAGCCGCCCATAAGCGCCTGGCGCACCTTGGCAGGGTCGGCGCCGGCCTTGGCCGCGAACACCAGCGCCTCGGCCACGGCCGCGATGTTCAGCGCCACGATGATCTGGTTAGCCACCTTCGTCGTCTGGCCGTCGCCGCTGCCGCCCACGTGCGTGATGTTCTTGCCCATGGCCTGCAGCAGCGGCAGCGCGCGCGCGAAGGCTTCTTCGCTGCCGCCCACCATGATGGTGAGCGACGCCGCCTTGGCGCCGACCTCGCCACCGGACACCGGCGCGTCGAGGTAGTCGCCGCCGAGCGCGCGGATGCGGGCCGCGAAGTCCTTGGTGGCCATCGGCGAGATGCTGCTCATGTCCACCACCAGGGTGCCGGGCTTCAGGCCTGCGGCCACGCCCCCGTCGCCGAACAGCACGCGCTCGACATCGGGCGTGTCGGGCAGCATCAGGAACACGATCTCGCTCTGCTCGGCCACAGCCTTCGCGCTGGCCGCGCTGCGCGCGCCGGCGGCGGTGATGGCTTCGGGCACCTTGCTGCGCGTGTGCACCGTCATGGCATGGCCGGCAGCGATGAGGTGCCCGCACATGGGCGCACCCATGATGCCCAGGCCGATCCATCCGAGGTTCATTGGAAACGCTCCATCCAGCTGAGGCCGGCTTCGGTGGAGCCGGCGGGTTTGTATTCGCAGCCCACGTGCCCGGTGTAGCCGATGCGGTCGAGGTGGGCGAACAGGAAGGGCCAGGCGATCTCGCCCGTGCCGGGCTCGTGGCGGCCCGGGTTGTCGGCCACCTGGATGTGGCCGATGCGCGGCAGCAGCCGCTCGATGGTCGCGGCGAGCTCGCCCTCGGTGCGCTGCTGGTGGTACACGTCGTACTGCAGCTTCAGGTTGGGCGCGCCGACCTCGTCCATCAGTTGGACGGCGTCGTCGCTGCGCTGCACCACGAAGCCGGGCACGTCGAAGCGGTTGATGGGCTCGATCACCAATGTGAGGCCGGCCTTCTGAAGCTCCGCCGCGGCGTAGCGCAGGTTGGCCACTAGCGTGGCGCGGGCCTCGGCCGCCGTCACGCCGGCCGGCAGCTTGCCCGCCAGACAGTTCAGCCGCGGCACCTTCAGCTCCGTGGCGTACTCGACGGCGCGCGCCACGCCCTGCCGGAACTCGGCCGTGCGGGCGGGGTCGGCGGCGATGCCGCGGTCGCCCGCGGCCCAGTCGCCGGCCGGCAGGTTGTGCAGCACCATGGTCAGGCCATGGCGCACGAGCTCCTCGCGCAGCACGGTGGCCGGCTGCTCGTAGGGGAACTGCAATTCCACGGCCGTGAAGCCGGCTCGCGCGGCGCGCCCGAAGCGCTCCAGCAGCGGCGTCTCGGTGAACAGCATCGACAGGTTGGCGGCGAACTTGGGCATGGCGGTCACTCCAGCAGGCCGGCGGCCACCAGGCCTTCGCGGCCCTCGGGGTGGCGGCAGTCGATGTCCTCGAACTCGTTGATCTTGTCGATCTCGGTGCCCATCGCGATGTTGGTCACCTTTTCCAGGATGCACTCCACCACCACCGGCAAGCGGAACTCCGCGGCCATGCGGCGCGCCTGCTCGAAGGCGTTGACGAGTTGCCCGGGGTCGGTCACGCGCAGAGTCTTGCAGCCCAGGCCCTCGATGACCTTGGCGTGATCAACGCCGTAGCCCTTGAGCGCGGGGTCGTCGACGTTCTGGTTCTCGAAGGCCAGCTGCACGCAGAAGTCCATGTCGAAGTTGCGTTGGCTCTGACGGATCAGGCCCAGGTAGCTGTTGTTCACCAGCACCTGCACGTAGGGCAGGCGGAACTGAGCGCCTACGGCCAGCTCCTCGATGAGGAACTGGAAGTCGTAGTCGCCGGCCAGGCCCACCACCGTGCGCGTGGGGTCGGCAGCCACCACGCCCAGCGCCGCGGGCACCGTCCAGCCCAGGGGGCCGGCCTGCCCGCAGTTGATCCACTGTCGCGGGCCGTAGACGTGCAGGAACTGCGCGCCCGCGATCTGTGACAGGCCGATGGTCGTGACGTAGATGGTGTCGCGCGGGAAGACCTCGTTCATGGCCTCGTACACCCGCTGCGGCTTCATGGGGATCTGCTCGAAGTGAGTCTTGCGGTGCATCAGCCGCTTGCGCTCGGCGCAGCGCGCCGCCCAGTCCGAATAGTCGGCCAGGCGGCCGGCGGCCTTCCACTCGCGCGCCACCTGCACGAACAGCTCCAGCGCCGCCTTGGCATCGCTGACGATGCCGTAGTCGGGCATGAAGACGCGGCCGATCTGCGTAGGCTCGATGTCGACGTGCACGAAGGTGCGGCCCTTCGTGTACGTATCGACGCTGCCGGTGTGGCGGTTGGCCCAGCGGTTGCCGATACCCAGCACGAAGTCGCTGGCCAGCATGGTGGCGTTGCCGTAGCGGTGACTGGTCTGCAGCCCGCACATGCCGGCCATCAGCGGGTGGTCGTCGGGGATGCTGCCCCAGCCCATCAGCGTGGGGATCACGGGCACGCCGGTGAGCTCGGCCAGCTCCACCAGCAACTCGCTGGCGTCGGCGTTGATGATGCCGCCGCCGGCCACGATGAGCGGCTTGCTCGACGCCATCAGCATCTGCAGCGCCTTCTCGACTTGCTTCCTGGTGGCCGTGGGCTTGAACACGCCCATGGGCTCGTAGGTGTCGATGTCGAACTCGATCTCGGCCATCTGCACGTCGAAGGGCAGGTCGATCAGCACCGGCCCCGGGCGGCCCGAGCGCATCAGGTGAAAGGCCTGCTGGAACGCGCGCGGCACCTGCGCCGGCTCGAGCACCGTGGTCGCCCACTTCGTCACCGGCTTGGCGATGCTCTCGATGTCCACGGCCTGGAAGTCTTCCTTGTGCAGCCGCGCGCGCGGCGCCTGGCCAGTGATGCACAGGATGGGGATGCTGTCGGCCTGGGCCGAGTACAGGCCGGTGATCATGTCGGTGCCCGCCGGGCCGCTGGTGCCGATGCACACGCCGATGTTGCCGGCCCGGGCGCGGGTGTAGCCCTCAGCCATGTGGCTGGCGGCCTCGACGTGCCGTGCCAGGATGTGGGCAATGCTCTGCCGCTCGCGAAGCGCGGCATACAGCGGGTTGATCGCGGCGCCGGGCACGCCGAAGGCGGTGGTCACGCCTTCCTTTTCCATCACCAGCACCGCGGCCATCGCGGCCTTCATCTTCGCCATCTTGTCGTCTCCGTAAGGGCTCGGTCTTGAGCTGGCTCGCATGGTCGGGGCGGGCGGGCGGCAATGGAATGCCACAGCACCAATAGCCGTCATTCCGTGGTGGAATGGCGGGATGGACCGCATCCAGGGCCTGCAGCTCTTCGTCCGCGTCTGCGAGACCGGCTCGCTCACGCGCG
>JBILSW010000432.1:0-3402 GCA_044371895.1 Rubrivivax sp. | reverse complement strand
AATCAGCTGGCTAACGGCAGCACCGCTAACGGGCAGGACTGGCAGCGTCGCGCCACGGTCAGCCTGTTGGGCGGCTTCGGTGAAATCCGTCTTGGTCGCGACTACACGCCTGACTTCTGGAACCACAACGTATTCGATCCGTTTGGCACGAACGGCGTCGGTAACTCCACGAACCTGTTCGACGCCAGCGGCAGCGGCGCGACCACGGTCGTCCGCGCCAACAATTCGATCGGCTACTTCCTGCCGGGCGGTTTGGGCGGCGTATACGGCCAATTGATGGTCGCTGCGGGCGAAGGGGCCGTCGGCAACAAGCACATGGGCTTCCGAGTCGGCTACGCCGCCGGACCGCTGAACGTGGCATTGGCCTACGGCAAGACGTCGGCTTCCGAGGGCCCGGCAGTGGACTGGAAGCGCCTCAATCTTGGCGCGTCGTACAACTTGGGGTTCATGACGTTGATGGGGCAGTACATCATGTCGGACACCTCGGGTGGCTCTGCTGATGGGCGTGAACTCACGAACTACGTGATTGGTGCCAACGTCAAGGCCGGAGCGCAAGGTACGTTCAAGGTGTCGTATGTCAGGTCCGACGGGGACGGCAAGACGGCCAGCGAAAAGGCGCGTGATGCCTCGCAGATCGCTTTCGGCTACCAGCACGCCCTGTCCAAGCGTAGCAGCGTCTATGCACACTACGGCCGCGTCAGCAACAAGACAGGTGCAAACTGGGCCGTTGCTAACACTGGTCCGAGCGTGGTCGGCAATGGTTTCAAGTCGACCGGCTACGAGTTCGGCGTCAACCACAGCTTCTGATCGAAGGCGGGCTTCTCGCCCGCTTCCTTCCGGACGCACGAGCCGCCCCCCGGGGCGGCTTTTTCATGGCTCGACGCCGGGCACTGCACCATGCGACACCTGCTCTTCACGGCCGCCACGCTGCTGCTGGCCGGCTGCGCCTCAGCTCCGCCTGCCGCCACCGACTTCCGCTGGCACGCCGTCCCGCTACCCGGCAAGGCAGCCACTCGCTACGAGCCGGTGCTTAAGGACGGGCGGCTGGCGGTGCTGGCCGTCTCCGATCGGTCGGCCAGCCTGTGGCGCCGCCGCGTAGAGCCGCCGCAGGCCACGCCCGGCGAAGTGCGCTTCTCTTGGTGGGCCCAGTCCCTGCTGGAGCGGGCCAGCGTGGCCGACGTCGACCGCGAGGACGCCACGGCACGCGTCGTTTTCGGCTTCGGTGGCGACTACGCCCGGCTCTCGTCGCGCACGCGCATGAGCTTCGACCTCGCCGAAGCGCGCACCGGTGCGCGCCCGCCCTACGCCACACTCATGTACGTGTGGGACGCCACGGCGCCGGTTGGCACGGTGATCGTCAACCCGCGCAGCGATCGCATCCGCAAGATCGTCGTCGACTCGGGGCCCGAGGGCCTGCGCCGCTGGCGTGACCACCAGCGCGACTTGGCCGCCGACTTCCGCCGCGCCTTCGGCGAGGAACCCGGCCCGCTGCAATCGGTGGCCCTGATGACCGACAGCGACAACACGCGCGGCCAGGCCCGCACTTGGTATGGTGAAGTGCGGCTGCACCCACCCGTTGGGCTGCCGGCGCCCTGAGCGCCTGTAAGCCATGTTCGCCTTCATCCTCCGCCGCCTGGCCCAGGCCGTCATCGTGATGCTCACGGTGGCCTTCCTGGCCTTCATGCTGTTCCAGTACGTGGGCGACCCGGTGGCGCAGATGCTGGGCCAGGACGCCACGCAGGAGCAGCGCGAGGCACTCAAGCGCGACCTCGGCCTGGACCTGCCCTTCCCGGTGCAGTTCGCGCGCTTCGTGGGCAACGCCGTACAGGGCGAGTTCGGCCTCAGCCTGCGCCAGGGCCGGCAGGTGTCGACGCTGATCGCCGAGCGCTTTCCGGCGACGCTGGAGCTTTCGCTGGCCGCTGCCGTCATCGCGCTGGCGGTGGGGGTGCCGCTGGGCGTCTACGCGGCCCTGCGCCGCGGCCGCGTCGGCGCGCAGGCGGTGATGACGCTGTCGCTGCTGGGCGTGAGCCTGCCCACCTTCCTGATCGGCATCCTGCTGATCCTGGTGTTCTCGGTGCAGCTGCAGTGGCTGCCCAGCTTCGGCCGCGGCGAGACGGTGGCGCTGTTCGGCAGCACCACCTGGACGACCGGGCTGCTCACGCTCGACGGTTGGTCGCACCTGGTGTTGCCGGCCGTCACGCTGAGCGTGTTCCAGCTCGCGCTGATCCTGCGCCTGGTGCGCGCCGAGATGCTGGAGGTGCTGCGCACCGACTACATCAAGTTGGCGCGCGCCCGCGGGCTGAGCGACCGCGCGATCCACTTCCGCCACGCGCTGAAGAACACGCTCGTGCCCGTCATCACCATCACGGGGCTGCAGCTGGGCAGCTTGATCGCCTTTGCCATCATCACGGAGACGGTGTTCCAGTGGCCGGGCATGGGCTTCCTGTTCATCCAGGCGGTGCAGTTCGCCGACATCCCGGTGATGGCGGCCTACCTGTGCCTGATCGCGCTGGTGTTCGTGGTCGTCAACCTCGTCGTCGACCTGCTGTACTTCGTCGTCGACCCGCGGCTGCGCGTCGAGAAGCCGGGTGGGGGCCACTGACGTGATCGCCACCCTCGCCCGCTGGCGCGACAGCGACGTCTGGCACAGCTTCAAGCGTTCGCCCGCGGCCATCGTGGCGGCGGTGATCGCCGCTGCGTGCCTGTTCTGCAGCCTGTTCGCACCCTGGGTGGCGCCGCACAACCCTTTCGACCTGGCGACGCTGAACCTGCTCGACTCGCGCCTTCCGCCGGCCTGGATGGAAGACGGCAACCCCAGCTACCTGCTGGGCACCGACGACCAGGGCCGCGACATCCTGAGCGCGCTGTTCTACGGCGCCCGCATCTCGCTGCTGGTCGGGCTGGCCTCGGTGTTGCTGTCGCTGGTGGTGGGCGTGGCGCTGGGCCTGCTGGCCGGCTTCTTGGGCGGGGCGGTCGACGCGTTCATCATGCGCGTGTGCGACGTGATGCTGTCGTTCCCCAGCATCCTGGTGGCGCTGCTGATCGACGGCGTGGGCCGCGCGATCTTCCCGAACGCGCACGACACGCTGGCCTTCGGCGTGCTGATCTCTGCCATCGCGCTGACGGGCTGGGTGCAGTACGCGCGCACGGTGCGCGGCAGCACGCTGGTGGAACGGCAGAAGGAGTACGTGCAGGCGGCACGCGTGATCGGCGTGGCACCGCTGGCCATCATGGCGCGCCACGTGCTGCCCAACGTGATGGGGCCGGTGCTGGTGCTGGCCACCATCCAGGTGGCGGCGGCCATCCTCACCGAGGCCACGCTGTCGTTCCTGGGCGTGGGCGTGCCGCCGACCTCGCCCAGCCTGGGCACGCTGATCCGCATCGGCAACGACACGCTGTTCT
>JBILSW010000181.1:0-5970 GCA_044371895.1 Rubrivivax sp. | reverse complement strand
CGAGGCGGCCAGCGCCGAAGTGCTGGCCGACCGCATCGACGCCATCGTGGCCGAGACCGGGCAGACCGGCTTCCACTTCGTCGACGAGGCCGCGCCGCCGAAGGCGCTCAAGGCCCTGGCCGACGAGCTGATCCGGCGCGGCACGCGCATCAGCTGGTGGGGCAACGTGCGCTTCGAGAAGACCTTCACCCCGGCGCTGGCCGAACGGCTGGCCGAGAGCGGCTGCATCGCCATCACCGGCGGGCTGGAGGTCGCGTCCGACCGGCTGCTGGAGCTGATGCACAAGGGCGTGACGGTCGATCAGGTGGCGCGCGTGACCAAGGCCTTCGCCGACCAGGGCGTGCTGGTGCACGCCTACCTGATGTACGGCTTCCCGACGCAGACGGTGCAGGACACGGTGGACGCGCTCGAGCTGGTGCGGCAGCTGTTCGCCGCCGGCTGCATCCACAGCGGCTTCTGGCACCGCTTCGTCTGCACCGTGCACTCGCCGGTGGGCAAGAACCCCGGGCACTACGGCGTCACGCTGCACCCGCTGCCGTCGGGCGACGGCCCGACTTTTGCGAAGAACGACGTCGGCTTCACCGACCCCACCGGCACCGACCACGACGCGCTCGGCGCCGGCTTGAAGAAGGCTATCTACAACTACATGCACGGCCTCGGTCTGGAGGATGACGTGCGCGTGTGGTGGGACTTCCCCTGCCCCAAGCCGCGCGTGGCGCGCCGGCGCATCGAAAAGGCGCTGATGGCCGGCGCGGAGAGCGCATGAACCCGACCCCTCGCCTGCCTGTGGCGGCCCACGCCGCACGCGTGCCCGCCGCCATCGACGCCACGCAGCTGCAGCGCCTGCGCGACAACGCCTGGGCCCTGCCCCAGGCGCTGGCGCCGGCTGACTGGAGCGACGCCGCCACCGCCGAGGCCGAGCGCTCGCTCGACGAGGCCGGCTTCATCCAGCTGCAGAAGGGCGCGGGCTCGCGGCCGAGCCGCTGGATCGCGCCGCAGCACCTGGCCGCCGCGCTGACGCACCTCGATGCGCTGGGCGCCGCGCCACCGGCGCGCACGCTGATGCTGCAGCGCCGGCAGACGCTGGAGGGCCTGGGCCTGGTGCGCCGCCAGGGCCGCTGGCAGCGCCTGGGGCTGGACACCCTCGTGCTGGGGCCGGGAGCGCGCGTGCCGGTGGCCTTCCGGCACGACGTCGACGAGGCCCTGGTGTGGCGCTTCTTCCTCGACGGCGAGGTGCCTTCGCTGCAGGCCGCGCTGGGCCCCGTGCCGCCGCACCCGCAGCGCGACGAACTGCGCGCCCACCTGCTGCGCCTGGCCGAGCGCAGCGAGACCCTGTCGTCGGCGCAGCTGGGCTCGCTTTGGCCGCGCCTGGTGGCGGCCTGTGCCACGCCGCTGCCGCTGGCCGAGCTGCTGGCCGCCTGCAGCCGCGCGCAGGACCGCTGGGAACACGCCGTGGCCGAGCAGCAGACGCTCGACGGCCTGCACCGCGACCTCGCCTTCCAGGGCTACCCCGACAGCTTCACCGCGGCCCGGCGCGTCAACCGTCGCGTCTTCCTGTACGTGGGCCCGCCCAACAGCGGCAAGACGCACGCGGCCTTCGAGCGGCTGGCCCAGGCGCTGGACGGCGCCTACCTGGCGCCGCTGCGGCTGCTGGCGCTGGAGGGCCGCGACCGGCTGGTGGCGCGCGGCGTGCCCTGCTCGCTGCTCACCGGCGAGGAGAGCGTGCCGGCCGAGGGCGCGCGCGTCGTCAGCAGCACCATCGAGATGGTCGACACGCGGGGCGAGCTCGACGTGGCCGTGGTCGACGAGGCGCAGATGTTGTTCGACGCCAGCCGCGGCTGGGCCTGGACGCAGGCCATCGTCGGCGTGGCCGCGCGCGAGTTGATCATCATCTGCAGTGCCTTCGCGGTGCCCGCCATCCAGCAGCTGGTGGCGCTGTGCGGCGAGACGGTCGAGATCCGCCGCTTCGAGCGCAAGCAGCACGTGCAGGTGCTGGCGCGGGCGGTGCCGCTGTGGAGCCTGGAGCGCGGCGATGCGGTGGTGGCCTTCAGCCGCCGCGACGTGCTGCGCCTGCGCGACGCCATCGCCGAGCAGCAGCACGTGGTCAGCGTCATCTACGGCGCGCTGCCGCCGGAGGTGCGGCGCCGCGAGGCCGAGCGCTTCTCGGGCGGCGCGGCCGACGTGCTGGTGGCCACCGACGCCATCGGTATGGGCCTGAACCTGCCGATCCGCCGCGTGCTGTTCAGCACGATGGAGAAGTTCGACGGCGTCGGCGACCGCCCGCTCGACGTGTCGGAGGTGCACCAGATCGCCGGCCGCGCCGGCCGCTTCGGCCTGCACGAGGAAGGCTTTGCCGGCGTGCTGAAGGACGCCGAGCCGGGGGCCGCCGCGCTGTTGAAGGAGCGCCTCGCCGCCGAGCCGCGCGCGCCGCGCGACTTCAAGGCCCCGGTGGCGCCGAACGCGCGCCACGTCGAGACCATCGCCGCGCGGCTGGGCCAGCGGCGGCTGCACGCGGTGCTGCAGGTGTTCATGCAGCAGCTGCGGCTGGACGACGCGCACTTCGCCGTGGCCGAGCTCGAGGGCATGCTGGCGCTGGCCGACGAGCTCGATCGCACGGCCGGCTCGCTGACCCTGATGCAGCGCTTTGTCTACGCGCAGGCGCCGGTGGACCTGCGCACCGAGCAGCTGGTGCAGGCCTTCCTCGACTGGGCGCACCAGCACGCGCGCCACGGCCACGTCGGCCGCCCGGCCTTCCTGGACGAGGTCGACGGCCACAGCCGGCTCGACCGCATGGAGCAGGGCCTGCGCGGCTGCACGCTGTGGCTGTGGCTGGACCTGCGCTTCCCCGGCGTCTACGGCCTGCTGGAGGAGGTGCTGCACCTGCGCGGCGCGCTCAACGACGGCATCGAGCGGCAGCTCAAGAGCAAGCGGCCCCTGGCGATGCGGCCGGTGCGGGGCAGGCGCTGATCGAACCCCGCTCGGGCTGAGCTTGTCGAAGCCCTTTCGACCTCACCCACCCGTGCGCTTGGCCGCGTGGCCTTCCTTAAGCAGCAGGGCCAGCACCCGCCCGACGTGGTCGCCCTGGATCTCGATCACGCCGTCCTTGGCCGTGCCACCGGTGCCGCAGGCGCTGCGCAGCCGCTTGCCGAGCTCGGCGATCTGCGCGTCGGCAAGCGCCAGGCCGCGCACCACCGTCACCGTCTTTCCGCCGCGGCCGGCGCTCTCGCGGCCCACCCGCACTCGGCCGTCGCCGCGCAACTGCTGCGCCTGCTCGGCCGCACAGCGGCAGGCGGCCAGCGGCTGACGGCACTGCGGGCAGGTGCGGCCGCCGTCGGTGGAGTAGACCAGTCGGGTGCTGCTCATGGCGGCATCGTGCCACGGGCGGATCAGCCCGTCGGCGGCCCAAGGCGCTCGCGAAGGTGCTCCAGGAAGGCGGCGGCGGGGCGGCCCAGCGGGCGGTCGCGCCGCCACACCAGGTGCCAGCGGCGGCGGATCGGGAAGCCCCGCACCTTGAGCTCCGCGAGGCCGTCGCGCGCCGGCTCGCGGCCGAGGGCGTGTCGCGACAGCACCGCCAGGCCCAGGCCTGCTGCCACCGCGTGCTTGATGGCTTCGTTGCTGCCCAGGGCCATGCGCTCGGGCCACGCCAGGCCCTGCTCGGCCAGGAAGCGCTCCAGCGCCAGCCGCGTGCCCGAGCCGGCCTCGCGGGCCAGCAGCGGCTGCGCAAGCAGCGCGCCCGGCTCGATGGGCGTGCGCCGTCGCGCCAGCGGGTGGCCCGCGGCGGCCACCACCACGAGCGGGTTCTCCATGAACGGCCAGCGCTCCAGCGGCAGGCCGGCTGGCGGCAGCATCATCAGGGCCAGCTCGTCCTCGCCCTGCTCGAGCCGCCGCACCACGGCGTCGCGGTTCTCCACCACCAGCTCCACAGCCAGGCCCGGGTGAGCGTGCGCGAAGGGCCCGATCAGCTCGGGCACGAAGTACTCGGCCGTAGTCACCGCCGCCACGCGCAGGCGGCCGCGCAGCAGCCCGCGCGCCTGCGCCGCCCGCTCCTCGTAGTCGCGCCAGGCGTCGAGCATCTCGCGCGCCGCCTCCAGCAGCAGCGCGCCCTCGTCGGTGAGCCGCAGCCCGCGGCCGGCGGGCACGAACAGCGTGGTGTCGAGACCCAGCGCAAGCTCGCGCAGCTGCGTGCTGATCGTGGGCTGCGCCAGGTGCAGCGCCCGCGCCGCGCGGCCCACGCCGCCCAGTCGGGCCACGGCCTCGAAGGTGCGCAGCTGTGTCAGCGTGGCGCGGGGCGGGGCGGCTTCAATCATCGGAATCGGCAATGAGATTGATCGAAAAGTATCGCCTTTTCCGATGCCTTTGGGGCTGCGAGACTCGTCGCCATCTCGTGCACCAACGGAACCGCCCACGAGGCGGCAGCAGCATGCCCGACAAGACCCCCATCACCGTCGCCCACGGCGACGGCATCGGCCCCGAGATCATGGAGGCCACGCTCAAGGTGCTCGAACGCGCCGGCGCGCGCATCGCGCCCGAGGTCATCGAGATCGGCGAGAAGGTGTACCTCGCCGGTCACAGCAGCGGCATTGCCCGGTAGAGCTGGGCCAGCCTGCGCCGCACCCGGGTGTTCCTCAAGAGCCCGATCACCACGCCGCAGGGCGGCGGCTTCAAGAGCCTGAACGTCACGATCCGCAAGACGCTGGGCCTGTACGCCAACGTGCGCCCCTGCGTGAGTTATGCGCCGTTCGTGGCCACCAAGCACCCGAAGATGGACCTGGTGATCGTGCGCGAGAACGAGGAAGACCTCTACGCCGGCATCGAGCACCGCCAGACCGACGAGGTCTTCCAGTGCCTGAAGCTCATCACGCGGCCAGGCTGCGAGAAGATCATTCGCTATGCCTTCGAGTACGCGTGCGCGCACGGCCGCCGCAAGGTGACGTGCATGTCCAAGGACAACATCATGAAGATGACCGACGGTCTCTTCCATCAGGTGTTCGACGAGCTGCGAGCCCAGTACCCGGAGATCGAGACCGAGCACCAGATCATCGACATCGGCACGGCGCGGCTGGCCACGCGGCCGGAGCGCTACGATGTCATCGTCACGCCCAACCTGTACGGCGACATCATCAGCGACGTGGCCGCCGAGATGACCGGCAGCGTGGGCCTGGCCGGCAGCGCCAACATCGGCGAGCACGTGGCGATGTTCGAAGCCATCCACGGCAGCGCGCCCGACATCGCCGGCAAGGGTATCGCCAACCCGAGCGGGCTGCTGCTGGCTGCGGTGATGATGCTTGTGCACATCCGCCAGAGCGACGTGGCCACGCGCGTGCACAACGCCTGGCTGCGCACGCTGGAGGACGGCGTGTTCACCGCAGACATCCAGGGCGCCGGGCAGGCGCGCATCGGGCGTCCGTTCGGCAGCATGGACTTCGCCGACGCTGTCATCGACCGCCTGGGCACCGGCCCGGCCAAGCTCAAGGCGGTGGAGTACGCCGACGCGCCGCAGCCTCGCGCCACGTCCCGCCCGCTATACGTGCGCCAGCCGGCCGCGAACAAGGCCATCGTCGGCGTCGACGTGTTCGTGCACGCCGCCGACGTGACGGCCGACTTCCTGGCCGGCCGGCTCGTGACGCTGGCGCACCAGCCTCGCCCCGCGGGCTTCAAGCTGCAGATGATCACCAACCGCGGCGTCAAGGTGTGGCCGGGCGGGTTCCCGGAGACCTTCTGCACCGACCACTGGCGCTGCCGTTTCGTCGGCATCGACGCCGCCGGCCAGCCGCGCGCGGTGACCCACGCGGAGGTCGTGGACCTGCTGCACAACCTGGTCAGCGACGGCCTGGACTTCATCAAGACCGAGCACCTGTGCACCTTCGACGGCGAGGCCGGCTACGCGCTCGGCCAGGGGCAGTGAGGCCCCGCGCGGCGGGCTGATCCTGGCTGCGCCGGCAGCAGGCGCTCCGCGATGCCCGCCCGCAA
>JBILSW010000221.1:0-5511 GCA_044371895.1 Rubrivivax sp. | reverse complement strand
CCGGCGGCACGCAGTCCACTGAAACCGCCGACATCCCGAAAGACCCTCATGAAGACCTTCAGCGCCAAGCCGGCCGAGGTGAAGCACGAGTGGTTTGTGATTGACGCCACCGACAAGGTGCTCGGACGTGTTGCCAGCGAAGCAGCACGCCGTTTGCGCGGCAAGCACAAGGCCATCTACACGCCTCACGTCGACACCGGCGATTTCATCATCGTCGTCAACGCCGACAAGATCCGCGTCACCGGAGCCAAGGCCACCGACAAGATCTACTACCGCCATTCGGGCTTCCCGGGCGGCATCTACGCCACTCCTTTCAAGGACATGCAGGCCCGCCACCCGGGCCGCGCCCTTGAGAAGGCCGTCAAGGGCATGCTGCCCAAGGGCCCGCTGGGCTACGCGATGGTCAAGAAGCTGAAGGTGTACGCCGGTGCCGAGCACCCGCATGCCGCGCAGCAACCCAAGCCGCTGGAGATCTGACGCGATGATCGGAACCTGGAACTACGGCACCGGCCGTCGCAAGTCGAGCGTGGCTCGCGTCTTCATGAAGAAGGGCACGGGCCAGATCGTCATCAACGGCAAGCCCATCGACGCCTACTTCGGCCGTCAGACCTCGATCATGATCGTCCGCCAGCCGCTGCTGCTGACGGGCAACAACGAGGGCTTCGACATCAAGATCAACGTGCATGGCGGCGGTGAATCCGGCCAGGCCGGCGCGGTGCGCCACGGCATCACCCGGGCGCTGATCGACTATGACGCGGCGCTCAAGAGCGAGTTGAGCCGGGCCGGCTTCGTCACGCGCGATGCGCGCGAGGTCGAGCGCAAGAAGGTCGGTCTGCACGGCGCGCGGCGCCGGAAGCAGTTCAGCAAGCGCTGATTGGCTCCCCTCCTACGCGCTTCGCGCGCCCCCTCAAGGGGGGCTCCGTCGGCGGACCGGCTGAGCCGGATCCGCGGCGGTCGCTTGGCCAAGCCAGCAGCTTGACGAGCGATGCGTTGGAAGTTGCTCCGTCGTCGCATGTCGGTGAGTGCGCCGCGCATGATCGTGCGCAGCCACCTGCCGTGGCCGCTGCGCTGGGCGGCTTTGGCGGTGATGTTGGGCTTCTCGGCGGCCATTGCGCTCTGGGCCTTCGAGTTCGGCAAGGAGATTGCGGGTCTGGACCGTGGGGCCAAGGCGGAGATCGCCGAACTGCGCGCCGAACTGGCGTCGCTGAAGGACCGTCATGGCGCAGCGCAACAGGTTGCCAACGCGGCGGACAGCCTGCTCAAGGCCGAGCGCGTCGCCCAGGAACGCCTGGTCCAGCAGGTGCGCCAGCTCGAACTGGACAAGCAGGCCCTGCAGGATGAACTCGGCTTCTTCCAACGGCTTATCCCGGCCAGCGGCGAGGGCTTGCAGGTGCGCGGCCTGTCGGCTGAGCCGCAGGGCGCGGGCCGCCTGCGCTACCAGATGCTGCTTGTGCACCAGACCAGGGGCTCCGACGAGTTCCGCGGCCGTTACGAGGTTTCGCTCAGCGGCCAGGTCGAGGGCAAGGCCTGGCAGCAGGCGCTTCAGGACGGTCCCAGGCCGTTGCAGCTGCGCCGCGTCACGCGCGTGACGGGCGTGATCGACCACCCCCCGGGCGCCGTGTTAAAAAGCCTGCAGGTGCACGTGATGGACGCCCAGGGCGCGACACGGGCCACGCAGACGGTGCGCCTGTAGGCGCGCCGGCCAGGACGACGAGGAGTACCCCATGAACTGGTTCTCGAAGAGGCGCCCGCCCCCGATCCGCAGCCTGGTCGGCGACGGCACGGTGGTGACGGGCTCATTGCGGTTCTGCGAAGGCTTGCGCATCGACGGGCAGGTGCAGGGCGACGTGATTGCCGAAGGCGACGCCCGCAGCATCCTGGTCATCGGCGAGAATGGCCGGGTCGTCGGGAGTGTGGTTGCCAGCCACGTGATCATCGGCGGGGAAGTGCGCGGCCCGGTGCACAGCACCGAGTTGCTTGAGTTGCAGCCCAAGGCCCGCGTCATCGGCGAGGTGCACTACGAGTTGCTTGAGATGCACCCCGGTGCCCAGGTCGAGGGCGAACTCAAGCCGCTGAAGAACGTCGACAAGCCCGCCCTCAAGCTCGCCGCGTCGAACGACGCCTGAAGGAAAAGTTGATGAACGCCATCGCCGAAGCCCTGCCCAGCGCCACCGATGAGATGCCGGCACCCCTGATCTTCACCGACAGCGCCGCGGCCAAGGTGGCCGACCTGGTGGCCGAGGAAGGCAACCCCGAACTCAAGCTGCGCGTTTTCGTGCAGGGCGGTGGCTGCTCGGGCTTCCAGTACGGCTTCACCTTCGACGAGGTCGTCAACGAGGACGACACACAGATGGCCAAGAACGGCGTCACGCTGCTGATCGACGCCATGAGCCTGCAGTACCTGATGGGCGCTGAGATCGACTACAAGGAAGACCTGCAGGGCGCGCAGTTCGTCATCAAGAACCCGAACGCCACCACGACCTGCGGCTGCGGGTCATCGTTCTCGGTCTAGGCAGGGTACAAGGCCCCGAGCACCCGGGGCCCGGCCGCGCCGGTGACGCCCGGTATACTGCCCGGTTTGCCCTGCACGCGGATGCGGGCCAGCCAAGCGAAGGCGAGCGCCTCAACCTGCTCGGGCGGCACGCCGAACGCGACGCTCGACATCACCGGCCGGCCCGACAGCGCCGCCAGGCGCTGCATCAGGTGGGCGTTGAACGCACCGCCGCCACACACCACCAGTTGCGCCGAGTTCGGCGCATGGCGCCGCAGCGCCTGCACGGCGGCCATGGCGGTGAACTCAGCCAGAGTGGCCATCACGTCTGCGGCGGCCAGAGGGCTGTCCAGGGCGGCCAGGCGCGGCTGCAGCCAGTCCGTCGTGAACAGGTCGCGGCCAGTGCTCTTCGGCGGTGGCAGCGCCAGGAAGGGCTCGCTCAGCAGGGCGGCCAGCAGGCCGGGATGCACGAGGCCCTGCGCGGCCCACGCGCCGTCGGCATCGAAGGGCCGGCCCTTTTGCTGCTGCGCCCAGGCGTCCATCAGCACGTTGCCCGGACCACAGTCGAAGCCGCGGACGCCGTCGGCGCCGTCGAGCAGAGTGAGGTTGGCGATGCCGCCCACGTTGAGCACCGCCTGCGCCTGTCCCGCTTGCCCGAACCGGTCGGCGTGGAAGGCCGGCACCAGCGGCGCGCCCTGGCCGCCGGCCGCGACATCGCGGCTGCGGAAGTCGCAGACCACGGGAATGCCCGTAAGTTCGGCCAGCAGCGCGCCGTTCATCAGCTGCAGGGTGTAGCCGGTGCCGTCGAACTCGCCCGGGCGGTGACGCACCGTCTGGCCGTGGGCTCCGATGGCCGTCACGTCGGCGGCCGGCCGGCCGGCCGTTGCCAGCAGGGCGCGCACGGCCTCGGCGTAATGGTGCATCAGCGCGTTGGTGGCCAGCGCGGCGCGGTGCAGCTCGTCGGCGCCGCTGCGGTTGAGCGCCAGCAACTCGCCGCGCAGCCCGGGGCCGAAAGGCTGGTGAACGTGGCCGGCGCCCTGCAGCCCGCCGCTGTCGCTGGCCAGCGCCAGCACGGCGTCGCCGCCGTCGAGCGAGGTGCCCGACATCAGGCCGACGAAGGCCTCTGCCACGCCGGCACCCGGGCGTGCGCTCAGCGCGCCGCCACCACTGGCGCGGTCAGCGAATCCGCCAGCGCGAGCTTGGCGCGTATGCGCTGCACCACCTCGTCGAAGCGCGGGCGCGAGGCGCCGTCGAGCGACACCGCCTCGGAGGACTTGGCGATCAGCAGCGGATCCTGGTGCGTGCCGCCGACGCGAAACTCGAAGTGCAGGTGCGGCCCGGTGGTCATGCCCGTCATGCCGACGGCGCCCACCCGCTGGCCTTGCTGCACGCGCTGGCCCTTCTTCACGTCGTGCCGGCTCAGGTGGGCGTACAGCGTGGTCTTGCCGTTGCCGTGGTCGACCTCGATCACCTTGCCGTAGCCGTTCTGCCAGCCGGCGAACACGACGACTCCGTCGGCAACCGTGCGCACCGGCGTACCCACGGGCGCACCGTAGTCGACGCCCAGGTGCGGCCGGTTCGTCCGCAGCACGGGGTGGAAGCGCATCGCGAAGCCCGAGGTGACGCGCGAGAATTCCATCGGGCTGGCAAGAAAGGTGCGGCGCAGACTGCGGCCGTCGGCGCCGTAGTAGGCGCCGCGGCCATCGGTGCGCGTGAACCACACGGCGTGGTGGGCGCGGCCGGCGTTCACGAATTCGGCCGCCAGAACCCGGCCGACGCCCTCGTTCCAGGGCACGGGCTGGCCATCGGCGGTGAGCGACTCATAGATGACGCTGAAGGTGTCGCCCTTGCGCAGCTCGCGGTGGAAGTCGATGTCGGTGGAGAAGATGTCGGCGATTTGCACCGCCACGGCGTCGGGGATGCCCGCGGCGTCGGTGGCCGCGAACAGTGTGGAGCTGATGCTGCCGCTGGCCAGCCGCTGCTCGGTGCCGTAGGCGACGGTGGTGGTCTGGGCTTCCCAGCGGCCGTCCGCGGCGCGTGCCACCGTCAGGCGCGTGAAGTGGGTGCTGCTGGCGTCGGGGGCTTCGCCGGGCCAGCGGGCCACGAGCTGCTCGAGGAAGCCCTCGGCCGTGGTCTGCACCTGCACCATCCGGCCGCCGCGGCCGCCCAGCAGGCGGCGTGCCGTGGGGTCGCCGCGCAGGAAGGCGGCGGCCTGCCCGTCGCGAACGCCCAGGCGCGCAAACAGCGATTCGGCGGTGTCGGTGCCGCGGGTGATGTCGCTGCGGCTGAGCGACAGCGTGTGCGCGGCCAGAGCCTCGAGCTGGGTTGGCAGGTCGGGGGGCGCAATGGTCTCGGTGACCGTGCGACGCGGCAGCTGGGCGGCGTCAGGGGCCAGCGGGGCCACAGCAATGGCCGTGATGCCGAAACCAGCCAGCAGCACCGCCGCCGCAGCCACCAGCGCACCGCGATGGCGGCGTGCCAGGGATTCGAGCGGCTCTCGCAGCGGGCGCAGCAACATCGCGGGCAACTTCAGGCAGCGTGCGGTGTCGGACACGGTCGCCCGCGGACGGGCAGGGATGGCATCGGGGGTGTCCCGCGCGGCCGGGCCGGCGGCGCGGGCAAACCCTCTCCACTAGAATTTGGAAGTGCGTCCGGCAGCGTGTCGTGCGGCCCGCACTTTCCTAGCGGATCGGGTGCCTGAGTATAGCGGCGGGCGCCCTGGCTCTGGTTCACGAATACCCTCTGCGAAACCTCATGTCACAGACCCAGGCCCCTGCGCGCGAGCCGGCCGACGCCACGGACTTCCCGGTCACCGAACGCACGCTCGAAGCTCTGGCCGTTTCGCGGCGCGGGTGCGAGGAACTGTTGCCCGAGGCCGATTGGCTTCGCAAGCTGGCCCGCAGCGAGGCCACGGGGCACCCGCTGCGCATCAAGCTCGGCCTGGACCCGACCGCGCCCGACATCCACGTCGGCCACACTGTGGTGCTGAACAAGATGCGGCAGTTGCAGGACCTGGGCCA
>JBILSW010000430.1:0-3406 GCA_044371895.1 Rubrivivax sp. | reverse complement strand
CTGCGCCATCGCCAGCACGCCCTGGCCGGCGGTGCCGGTGCGCAGCAGCAGCGCCAGCAACTCGGCGTCGGCCAGCGCGGCGGGGCCGCGGGCCAGCAGCTTCTCGCGCGGGCGCTGGTCAGCAGGCAGGTGCTTCATGGGGGGCGACTTAGAATCGCGACGCAGTCTATGCGAGGGGCATCGCCCCCGGATTCCACCCAGATTGGCCCACCCCGAGAGGCGCCCCCCGCCGGGCGCCCCCGGAAAGCCGCCATCCCACCCGTGCCCAACATCGAGCCCCCGCGCGTCGCGCCCGGATCCTTCCTCACGCTGCACTACCGCCTGGCCGGCCCCGACGGTCGTGCGGTGGTGGACACCTTCGCCGACAAGCCGGCCACGCTGTCGCTGGGCACCGGGCAGCTCGCCCCCGCCATTGAGCAGCGGCTGCTGGGCCTGGAAGAGGGCGCCGAGGCGCGCTTCGAGATGCCGGCAGGCGCGGCCTTCGGCGAGCGCAATCCCGAGCTGCTGCAGCGCGTGAAGCTCTCGCTGCTGCACGAACTGGGCGAGCGCGACGCCGAATACGCCGTGGGCGACGTGGTGGAGTTCCCTACGCCCGACGCCCAGGGCAGCTACGCCGGCGTGGTGCGCGAGGTGGGCGAGGGCTGGCTGCTGTTCGACTTCAACCACCCGCTCGCCGGGCAGGCCGTGCGATTCGACGTCAAGCTGCTGGGGGTTCTGTAGCCATGGCCGACCATACCGACCCCGCCGCCACGCCCAGCGAGATCCTGCTGGCCGAGCCGCGCGGCTTCTGCGCCGGCGTCGACCGCGCCATCGAGATCGTCGAGCGTGCGCTGCAGAAGTACGGCGCCCCCATCTACGTTCGCCACGAGATCGTGCACAACACCTACGTGGTGGAAGATCTACGCGCGAAGGGGGCGGTCTTCATCGAGGACCTGGCCGAGGTGCCGCCCGGCGCCACGCTGGTGTTCAGCGCCCACGGCGTGCCCAAGGCCGTGCGCGCCGAGGCTGCGCGCCGCGGCTTCCAGGTCTTCGACGCCACCTGCCCGCTGGTGACGAAGGTTCACGTCGAGGTCGCCAAGCTGGCCAAGGAAGGCTTCGAGTTCATCATGATCGGCCACAAGGGGCACCCCGAGGTCGAGGGCACCATGGGCCAGCTCACCGAGGGCATCTACCTCGTCGAGGAGGCCGCCGACGTCGCCCGCGTGCAGCCGCGCAAGGACAAGCTGGCGGTGGTGACGCAGACCACGCTGTCGGTGGACGACGCCGCCGAGATCCTGGCCGAGGTCAAGCGCGTGTTCCCCCACGTGCGCGAGCCCAAGCAGCAGGACATCTGCTACGCCACGCAGAACCGGCAGGACGCCGTCAAGGTGATGGCGCCGGAGGTGGACGTGGTCATCGTGGTGGGCAGCCCCACCAGCAGCAACAGCAACCGCCTGCGCGAGCTGGCCGAGCGGCTGGGCACCGAGGCGCACATGATCGAAGGCGCCCATGCACTGGAGCCCGCGTGGTTCGAGGGCCGGCAGCGCGTGGGCCTGACGGCCGGCGCCTCGGCCCCCGACGTGCTGGTGCAGGCCGTGATCGCGCGGCTGCGCGAGCTGGGCGCCACCAGCGTGCGCCGCATGGACGGCGTGGTCGAGAACGTGCGCTTCCCGCTGCCGCGAGGGCTGGGCGACCGCAGCATGGCCGAGGCCGGCGTGGTGCCGGCCGCCCCTGACGCGTCCCGATCCTGACGCCCGCCGACTTCGCGACACCCTTCCCGAAGCCGACGGCGCCCCCCAGCAGGCGCCGTCATCGCATGACGCCCGAACACCGCACCAGGACCGAACCATGCTCGACATCAACCACCTTCGCCGCGACCTCGACGCCGTCGTCGCGCAGCTGCAGCGCCGCCGCAACCCCCAGCCCTACCTCGACGTGGAGCGCTTCCGCGCGCTGGAGGCCGAGCGCAAGCAGATCCAGACCGCCACCGAGCAGCAGCAGGCGCGCCGCAACGCGCTGAGCAAGCAGATCGGCCAGCTCAAGGGCCGCGGCGAGGACATCGCCGCGCTGATGGCCGAAGTGGGCGGCATCGGCGACGCCCTGAAGGCGGGCGCCGAGCGGCTGGAGCATGTGCAGGCCGAGCTGCAGCAGATGCTGCTGGGCGTGCCCAACCTGCCCGAAGCCAGCGTGCCCGACGGCGCCGACGAGACCGGCAACGTCGAACGGCGCCGCTGGGGCACGCCGCATGCCTTCGACTTCGTGCCGCGCGACCATGTCGACCTCGGCGCGGCGCTGGGCCTGGACTTCGAGACCGGCGCGCAGCTGGCCGGCTCGCGCTTCGGTTTCCTGCGCGGCCCGGCGGCGCGTCTGCACCGCGCGCTGGCACAGCTGATGCTCGACCTGCACACGCAGCGCCACGGCTACACCGAGTGCTGCACGCCCTACATGGTGAATGCGGCGGCCATGCGCGGCACGGGCCAGCTGCCGAAGTTCGAGCAGGACCTGTTTCACGTCAGCTCGGGCGATGGCGAGGCCTCGGGCGCGAAGTGGTACCTGATCCCGACGTCGGAGGTCACCCTCACCAACACGGTGGCGGAGCGCATCCTGCCCGCCGAGGAACTGCCGATCCGGCTGACCGCCCACACGCCCTGCTTCCGCTCGGAGGCCGGCTCGGCCGGGCGCGACACGCGCGGCATGATCCGCCAGCACCAGTTCGACAAGGTCGAGATGGTGCAGATCACCGCGCCCGAGCACAGCGATGCCGCGCTCGAGCAGATGGTGGGCCACGCCGAGGCCGTGCTGCAGGCGCTGGAACTGCCCTACCGCGTGATGCTGCTGTGTGCCGGCGACATGGGCTTCGGCTCGAGCAAGACCTTCGACCTGGAGGTCTGGCTTCCGGGGCAGAACGCCTACCGCGAGATCAGCTCGTGCAGCAACATGGGCGCATTTCAGGCGCGCCGGATGCAGGCGCGCTTCAAGAATCCCGCTGGCAAGCCCGAGCTGGTGCACACGCTCAACGGCAGCGGCCTGGCCGTGGGCCGTGCGCTGGTGGCCGTGCTCGAGAACCACCAGCAGGCCGACGGCAGCGTGCGCGTGCCAGCGGCGCTGCGCCCCTACCTTGGCGGGGCGGAGGTGCTGCGCGCCTGATGCGGCGGCCGACGCCCGGCCGGCATAGAATGCAAAGCTTCGCTCGACGCGAGACCACGCATCCCGGAGAGGTGGCAGAGTGGTCGAATGCACCGGATTCGAAATCCGGCGTACGGGTCCTCCCGTACCGAGGGTTCGAATCCCTCCCTCTCCGCCAATGATCCTAGATCCGGCAGTTACCGCCTCATGTTCGCCCGCTGAACAAGCACTGGCGCGGGTTGCGTGGATGTTGGCACACTCACCCGATGGGTGAGAGCAAGCGCAAGCGGGAAGTGGCCCT
>JBILSW010000429.1:0-3407 GCA_044371895.1 Rubrivivax sp. | reverse complement strand
GTGCGCTCGCAGTTCCGCACCATCAAGGCCTTTCTGCCCGCCATGCTGAAGGCCGGCGGTGGCAGCATCATCAACGAGGCCTCGGTGGCGGGCAGCCTGAAGGGCGCGCCCAACCGCTTCGTCTACGGCAGCACCAAGGCCGCCGTGATCGGCCTGACCAAGGCCGTGGCGGCCGACTTCATCGCCCGCGGCGTGCGCTGCAACGCCATCTGCCCCGGCACGGTGGAGTCGCCGTCGCTGCGCGACCGCATCGCCGCGCAGTCCAGCGCCAGCGGCCAGACGCCGGCGCAGGTCGAGGCGATGTTCATCGCGCGCCAGCCGATGGGGCGCCTGGGCCGCGCCGAGGAGATCGCGGCCCTGGCCGTGTACCTGGCCGGCGACGAGTCAGGCTTCACCACCGGCACCGCGCAGCTGATCGACGGCGGCTGGACCCTGTAGAACACCGTCACCCCCGCAACGGAGACCACAAGACCATGAAGCTGCTTCGCCACGGCCCCAAGGGCCACGAGAAGCCCGCACTGCTCGACGCCGACGGCCACGTGCGCGACCTCTCTTCGCTGATGACCGACATCACCCCGGCCACGCTGTCGCCGGCGGGCCAGGCCCGGCTGCGATCGCTGGACGTGTCGACGCTGCCGATCGTGCCGCTGGGCACGCTGGCCGTGCCCTGGACGGGCATGGGCAAGTTCATCTGCATCGGCCTGAACTACGCCGACCACGCGGCCGAGTCCAACCTGCCGATCCCCAAGGAGCCGATCGTCTTCATGAAGCCCACCGGCGTCGCGGTGGGCTGCCACCACGCCGTGGTGCTGCCCCGGGATTCGGTCAAGACCGACTGGGAGGTCGAGCTCGGCGTGGTGATCGGCTCGACGGCGCGCTACGTCTCCGAGGCCGACGCGCTGCAACACGTGGCCGGCTACTGCGTCGTCAACGACATCTCCGAGCGCGAGTACCAGCTCGAGCGCGGCGGCACCTGGGACAAGGGCAAGGGCTGCGACACCTTCGGCCCCGTCGGCCCCTGGCTGGTGACGGCCGACGAGGTGGGCGACCCGCAGTCCCTGTCGATGTGGCTGGAGGTCAACGGCAGGCGCTGGCAGGACGGCAGCACGCGCACGATGGTCTTCGGCGTGGCGCAGCTCGTGAGCTACCTGAGCCGCTTCATGAGCCTGCACCCCGGCGACCTGATCACCACCGGCACGCCGCCGGGCGTGGGCATGGGCGCCAAGCCGAACCCGGTGTACCTGAGGCCCGGCGACACCATGCGGCTGGGCATCGACAGGCTCGGCGAGCAGAAGCAGACCGTGCACGCCTGGGACCCGGCGCTGATCGACGGCTGAGGCACGTTCGAACGCCGCCGATGAGCAGCCCCTTCATCCGCATCCACCCCGACGACAACGTCGTCATCGCGCGGCGCCAGCTGGTCTCGGGCACCCGCCTGGCCGGCGAGGGCGGGGGCGAGGGCGTCACCGTCTCGGGCCTGGTGCCGCCAGGCCACAAGGTGGCCACGCGGGCCATTGCGGCCGGCGAGGCCGTGCGCCGCTACGGCCAGGTCATCGGCGCGGCCACGCAGGCCATCGCGCCCGGCCAGCACGTGCACACGCACAACCTCGCCTTCAGCGACTTCGCGCGCCGGCACGAGCCCGGCGCCGGTGCCCGGCCCACCGCGTTCGTCGGCGAGCCCGCGACCTTCGACGGCATCGTGCGCGCCGACGGCCGCGTCGCCACGCGCAACTACATCGGCGTGCTGACCAGCGTGAACTGCTCGGCCACCGCCGCGCGGGCCATCGCCGACCACTTCCGGCGCGACATCCGGCCCGAGTCGCTCGCCGACTTCCCCCACGTCGACGGCGTGGTGGCGCTGACCCACGGCATGGGCTGCGCCACCGCCAGCGACGGCGAGGAACTGCGGGTGCTGCGCCGCACGCTCGGCGGCTATGCGCGACACGCCAACTTCGCGGGGGTGCTGATCGTCGGCCTGGGCTGCGAGACCAACCAGATCCAGGGCCTGGTCGCGCAGGAGGGCCTGGCCGAGGGCGCCTGGCTGCGCACTTTCAACATCCAGGACACCGGCGGCACCGCGCGCACGGTGGCCCGCGGCATCGAGATCGTGCGCGAGATGCTGCCCCACGCCAACCGCGTGCGGCGGCAGCCGGTGCCGGCGAGCCACCTGGTGGTGGGCCTGCAGTGCGGCGGCAGCGACGGCTATTCGGGCATCAGCGCCAACCCGGCGCTCGGCGCGGCAGTCGACCGGCTGGTGCGGCACGGCGGCACCGCCATCCTGAGCGAGACCCCCGAGATCTACGGCGGCGAGCACCTGCTGACGCGCCGCGCGGCCAGCACCGAGGTCGCCGACAAGCTGCTGCGCCGCATCGCGTGGTGGGAGCAGTACACGGCGCGCAACGGCATGAAGATGGACAACAACCCGTCGGCCGGCAACAAGGCGGGCGGCCTGACCACCATCCTCGAGAAGAGCCTGGGCGCGATCGCCAAGAGCGGCACCACCAACCTGGTCGACGTGGTCGAGTTCGCCGAGCGCGTCTCGGCGCGGGGTTTCGTCTACATGGACACGCCGGGCTACGACCCCGTGTCGGCCACGGGCCAGGTGGCCGGCGGCGCCAACCTGATCTGCTTCACCACCGGGCGTGGCTCGGCCTACGGCTGCGCTCCGTCGCCGTCGCTGAAGCTGTCCACCAACACGGCACTGTGGCGGCAGCAGGAGGAGGACATCGACCTCGACTGCGGCACCATCGTCGACGGCCTGGAGTCGGTGGACGACTGCGGCGAGCGCATCTTCCGGCTCATGCTCGAGACGGCCTCGGGCCGGCAGACCAAGAGCGAACGCCACGGCTACGGCCAGAACGAGTTCGTGCCCTGGCAGCTGGGCGCGGTGATGTGAGGCGGCCTCGATGACCGCGCCCGCCCAAGGCCCCGAAGACCACGGCGACGACGGACGGCCGTTGCGGCTGCTGTGCAGCTGCCTGGTCGTCAACGCCCCCGACGACCTGCGCGTGGTCGAGCGCGAGGCCGGCGAGGTCGGCCCCGGGCAGGTGCTGGTGCGCGTGGGCTACGGTGGCATCTGCGGCTCGGACCTGCACTACTTCCACCAGGGCGGCTTCGGCACGGTGCGCATCAAGCGGCCGATGATCCTGGGCCACGAGGTGGCGGGCACGGTGGTGGCGGTGGCCGGCGACGTGGCGCGGGTGCGGCCCGGCGACCGCGTGGCCGTCAACCCCAGCCGCCCCTGCGGCCGCTGCCGCTACTGCCTGGAGGGCTGGCCCAACCAGTGCCTGGACATGCGCTTCTATGGCAGCGCCATGCGCGACCCGCACGTCGAGGGCGCGTTCCGCGAGCTGCTGGTGTGCGATGCGGTGCAGTGCGAGCCGGTGGCGGCCGGCATCCCGCTGCGA
>JBILSW010000428.1:0-3413 GCA_044371895.1 Rubrivivax sp. | reverse complement strand
GCGCTGAGCCTGTATCCGGAGGCCGCCTACGAAGAGGTGTTCTCGGTCGTCGTGCAGGGTCTGGCCTGGGCGCGGGGGTCGCAGCAGCCACCGCCGGTGTCCAAGTGCGCATCAGCGCGCTGCGCAGCCGCACGGGCTCGGCACCGCTGCGCGATCTGATCCGCAGCTGCTGCCTGCCGCTGGCGGATCCGGCGCGGCAGCCGCAGGCCTTCCACAAGGGCCTGCGCCTGATGGCCATCGACGGCAGCCGGCTGGAGCTGGCCGATGAGGTCGATGTCGCCACCGCCTTCGGCCGACCGGGCAGCTGCACGGGTGCGGCGGGCCACCCGCAAGCGCAGTGCGTGCTGCTGGCCGAGTGCGCCACCCACGCCATCGTGGCTGCCGAGCTCGGACCCTACCGGGGCGAAGAGTGGGAGCTGTGCCAGTGGCTGCTGGGGGCGTTGGGGCCGGGGACGCTGCTGCTGGCCGATCGGGGCTTCAACGGCTTCGAGCACTGGCAGCAGGCACTGGGCAGCGACGCGCGGTTGCTGTGGCGGGCCACGGAGTCGCGGCTGCTGCCGGTCGAGCAGTTGCTGCCCGACGGCTCCTGCCTGAGCCGCATCGAGCCCACCGGGGTGGGCAAGGCGGCGGCCGCTGCCCAGGCGCTGCCGGTGCGCGTCTTCGAGTACCAGCTGCCCAGCCTGCCCGATGCGGCGCCCCGCTACAGGCTCATGACCAGTCTGCTCGATCCGGTTCAGGCGCCGGCGCTGGAGCTGGCGGCGCTGTACCACCAGCGCTGGCAGGTCGAGGCAGTGTTCGACGAGCTCAAGACTCATCTGCGCCAGGGTCGGCGGGTGCTGCGCAGCAAGACCGCCGAGCTGGCGCGCCAGGAGCTCTACGGCTGCGTGCTGGCCAACGGCAAGCGCGAGCTGATTCCGTACGCAGGGCGCTTCCTCGGCAAAGAGGCGGGCAACCGGCTCGCCGCCGCGGGGCTGATCCCGCTCGCCAGCCACCGCCACCGCAACGCGGTGATGCGGCTGCACTCGGTCGCCGCCGACGGGCCCGCCTGGGCGGCCTGGCCCGCCTGACGCCGCCCCGGGCGCTCAAAAGTAGCGGATGCCGCTGCGGTTGTGGGGGCTGGGCACGATCTTCCAGTGGCGTGGGTCAAGGTAGCCCCAGGTCATTTCGCACAGGCAGGACCACAGCGTCAGGTAGTGCGCCGGCATCACCTCCATGCCGCCGTACATGATGCTGTTCGACGACACCTGCACGTTGTCGATGATCTGCGTCTGGTCCATGAACGTCGGCGCCTTGACGTCGGGGTTGTAGCGCAGCATCTCGGCCATGCCGCCCTGCTGCGCCGCCTTGCGCCGGTCGGCGTCGGTCCAGCTCGCGGGATCGCCCGCCTTGGTGGCCAGCTGCAGCGTGCGCGAGATCATGTTGTCGGCGTTCACGCGGTCGGTCAGAAGCGGGTGCAGGCGCCCCATGTACTCGTCGGGCAGCCCGAGCATGTGGCCGAACTCGTGCGCGAGCACGATGTAGTTGCGCTCGGCGGCACGGTCGACGTCGGGCCCGACGTAGGGCACGATCACCACGCCGCGGAACGAGGTCGAGGTCACGGTCTTGCCGGCAGCCGCGGACAGCGCCGACAGCAGGATCGGCTTCAACCCGGGGCGCTTGCTCGAAGAATCGGTGACCGTCAGCTTGGTGTCGTCGCGGATCACGCTGCCCAGGATGTCGGCCACCGCGCGCGCCCGGCGCTTGCCAAGGCCGCTCTGGAAGATGCCGTCGCCCGACCCGGTGCCGCCGAAGACCACCAGCTCGATGCCGGTAACGTCGTTGGTGGCGATGCGGTGCACGAACTTCGCGTAGTCCAGCAGCTTGATCTTGTCGGCCGGCGCGAGATCGGCGCTGTTGGCCGCGAACGCGACCGTCCCCAGGCCGCGCTCGGTCAGCCCCTGGCCCATCTGGAGCAGGCGCAGCGCGAAGATGCCCTCACGCAGCTTGCGCTGGTCTTTCGGTTCGATAGCCAGGTTGTCGATCATGCACAGCGGCGGCTGCGCGCTCCATTCGACGCCACCACCCTGCGTGCCCATCGTCGGCGGCCGCTTGTCCACCATCAGATGCATGTGGGCGTCGGCCTTGGGCCGTGCGACGAGCTTGACGTCCACGTTGACGCTGTACTTCTGCCAGCCGGGCCGCGTGCATTGGAACAAGAAGCGGCGCGACCAGAAGTCCTCGATGGTCCGGAAGGCCCTCGGCTCCCAGGCCAGCTTCTCGTCGTCGCGCCAGACCTGGTCGAAGTCGCGGAACTCGGTGAACACCTTTAGCGTGACGTTCATCAGGTTGGCCTGCGGCTGGTACACCGCATCGAAGCGCCCGATGCCCGTCATCGCCTGCCAGTTCGAGACGCTGAACTTGCCCTTGCGCGCCGCTTCGAGGAATTTCGCTTCGGAAGCTGCCATTCTGGTACTCCAATGCTTCAGCTGAACTGGTAGACGAACTGGCCTTCGGCCGTGCCGACGGCCACGCGCTCGATCGGCTTGCCCTCCATCATCCGCGTCAAGAACTCCCGGCTGATGTCCGGCAGCATCGTGTTCGTCAGAATGGCGTCGATCATCCGCCCGCCGCTCTCGCTCTCGGTGCAGCGGCTCACGACGAGTTGCACCACGTCGTCGCCGTACTCGAACGGGATCTTGTAGCGCGCCTCCACCCGCTTCTTGATGCGGTTGAGCTGCAGTCTGACGATCTTGCCCAGCATGTCGTCCGACAAGGGGTAGTACGGGATCGTCACCAGCCGCCCCAGCAGCGCCGGCGGGAAGATCTTCAGCAGCGGCTCGCGCAGCGCCTTGGCCATGCCTTCGGGGTCGGGCATCAGCTCCGGGTCCTTGCACAGGCTGGCGATCAGGTCGGTGCCGGCGTTGGTGGTCAGCAGGATCAGCGTGTTCTTGAAGTCGATGAAGCGGCCCTCGCCGTCTTCCATGAAGCCCTTGTCGAAGACCTGGAAGAACATCTCGTGCACGTCGGGGTGGGCTTTTTCCACCTCGTCGAGCAGCACCACGCTGTAGGGCTTGCGGCGCACGGCTTCGGTCAGCACGCCGCCTTCGCCGTAACCCACGTAGCCCGGCGGCGCACCCTTCAGCGTGCTGACGGTGTGCGCCTCCTGGTACTCGCTCATGTTGATGGTGATGACGTTCTGCTCACCGCCGTACATGGCCTCGGCCAGCGCCAGCGCGGTTTCGGTCTTGCCCACGCCCGAGGTGCCCGCGAGCATGAAGACGCCGATGGGCTTGCTCGGGTTGTCCAGACCGGCGCGGCTGGTCTGGATGCGCTTGGCGATCATCTCCATCGCGTGGTCTTGGCCGATCACGCGCTGCGCCAGGTGGTCGGCCACCTTCAGGATGGTCTCGATCTCGTTGCGCGCCATGCGGCCC
>JBILSW010000427.1:0-3415 GCA_044371895.1 Rubrivivax sp. | reverse complement strand
GCACGGGCCAGGCGCTGGCCGAAGGGGTGACGCTGGCGCGCGAGTGGGCCAACCGCCCGGGCAACCACTGCACGCCCACCCATCTGGCGCAGCAGGCCCTGGCCATGGCCCGCAGTCACGGCCTGAAGGTCGAGGTGCTCGAGCGCAAGGACTGCGAGAAGCTCGGCATGAGCTCGTTCCTCGCCGTGGCGCAGGGCTCGGAGCAGCCGCCCAAGTTCATCGTCATGCGCTGGATGGGCGGCGCCAAGACCGATGCGCCGGTGGTGCTCGTGGGCAAGGGCATCACCTTCGACACAGGCGGCATCAGCCTCAAGCCCGCCGCTGAGATGGACGAGATGAAGTTCGACATGGGCGGCGCCGCCAGCGTGCTGGGCGCCATGGCGGCCGTGGCGCGCCTGAAGGCCCGGGTCAACCTGGTCGGCATCGTCGTGGCCACCGAGAACATGCCCAGCGGCCGCGCCGTCAAGCCAGGTGACGTCGTCACCAGTATGAGCGGCCAGACCATCGAGATCCTCAACACCGATGCCGAGGGCCGCCTCATCCTGTGCGACGCGCTGACCTATGCGGAGCGCTTCAAGCCGGCGGCGGTTGTGGACGTCGCCACGCTCACTGGGGCCTGCGTCATCGCGCTGGGCCACCATCGCAGCGGCCTGTTCAGCCCCGACGACGCCCTCGCCGCCGAGTTGCTGGCGGCCGGCGACGCCGCCTTCGACCCCGCCTGGCGCCTGCCGCTGGACGACGAGTACGACGAGGCGCTGAAGAGCCACTTCGCCGACATGGGCAACGTCGGCGGCCGCGCCGGTGGTGCCGTGACGGCGGCCATGTTCCTCAAGCGCTTCACCGGCAAGCTGCGCTGGGCGCATCTCGACATTGCCGGCACCGCCTGGAAGAGCGGCGCTGCCAAGGGCGCCACCGGCCGCCCGGTGCCGCTGCTGACGCACTTCGTGCTCGGCCGCGCCCGCTAGGCGGCGCGGTCGGCGGGCAACGCAGCCGCAGGGGCCGCAGGGCGTGGAGGTCGAATTTCATACCGGCCTGGCCGAGCCGCTGGACCATGCGTCGCGGCTGCTGCGCAAGGCGCTGCGGTCCGGTGGTCGCGTATGCGTGGCCTCGCCGCAATGGGAAGTGCTGTCGCGCCACCTGTGGGTGGCCGAGCCGCGCGAGTTCATGGCCCATGCGCGCCCCGGCGTTGCCGCCTCTGCGTGGCGCCGCAGCGCGCTGTGGCTGCTGCCGGCCTTCGACGCGGGCGCCGACGGGTCGCCCAGGCCCACGGTGTGGATCAACCTCGGCGCCGACGCGCCCTCGCGGCTCGATGGATGCGAGCGCCTGATCGAGCTCGTGGGCCATGCCGCCGACGACGCTACAGCCGGGCGCCAGCGCTGGCGTGCCTACAAAGCGCAGGGCCTCGAGCCGGTTCTGCGCTACGACGGTCGCTGAGGGCGTCGCAACGGGTTTGCCTCGTGTGCCCCTAGCGCTAGTCCGGATGGCGCGGGGGATGCCGTGCCTACAATCCAGGGGTTTTTGGCCCCCCAGGAGGATCCCTTCATGAACTTCAAGCTCTTCGCCGCCTCGGCGATGACCGTCGCCCTGCTTACCGCCTGCGGCAAGAAGGAGCCGGCGCCTGCTCCCGCCGCTCCGGCCGCACCGGCCGCCGCGCCCGCCCCCACCACCATCAAGATCGGCCACGTCGGCCCGATCAGTGGCTCCATCGCCCACCTCGGCAAGGACAACGAGAACGGCGCGCGCATGGCGATCGACGAGCTCAACGCCAAGGGCCTGACGATCCAGGGCGTGAAGGTCACCTTCGAGTTGCTGGCCGAAGACGACGCCGCCGATCCCAAGCAGGGCGCTGCTGCGGCACAGAAGCTGGTCGATGCCAAGGTGCACGGCGTGATCGGGCACCTCAACAGCGGCACTTCGATTCCCGCGTCCAAGATCTACAGCGACGCCGGCATCCCCCAGATCAGCCCCTCGGCCACCAATCCGAAGTTTACCCGTCAGGGCTACGCCACCACGTTCCGCGTCGTGGCCGATGACGTCCACCTCGGAGGCACCCTGGGCAAGTACGCCGTCAGCGAGCTGAAGGGCAAGAGCATCGCCGTGATCGACGACCGCACCGCTTACGGGCAGGGCGTGGCCGACGAGTTCGAGAAGGGCGTCACCGCCGCCGGCGGCAGCGTCGTCGGCCGGGAGTTCACCAGCGATAAAGCCACCGACTTCACCGGCATCCTGACCAGCCTGAAGGCCAAGAAGCCCGACGTCGTGTTCTTCGGCGGCATGGACGCCGTGGCCGGCCCGATGATGCGCCAGATGAAGCAGCTGGGCATCAACGCCAAGTTCATGGGTGGCGACGGCATCTGCACGGGTGAACTGCCCAAGCTGGCCGCCGGGTCCATGCGCGACAGCCAGGTCGTCTGTGCCGAGGCCGGCGGCATCGACGAGGCTGGCAAGCCTGCGATGGAGAAGTTCAAGACCGACTTCAAGGCCAAGTTCAACGCCGACGTGCAGATCTACGCCCCGTACGTGTACGACGCCGTGATGACCATGGTCGCCGCCATGCAGAAGGCCGACTCGGCCGACCCCAAGAAGTACCTGTCGGCGCTGAAGGCCATCGAGTACCAGGGTGTGACGGGCAAGATCGCCTTCGACGAGAAGGGCGACATCAAGAACGGTGCCCTGACTCTGTACACCTACAAGGGTGGCAAGAAGGAATCGCTGGGCATCGTCCGCTGACAGCGCAGTTCCGGGCCGACCGCGCCCGGCCTACGAGGGCTCCCCGCGGGGAGCCCTTTTTCATGCACCTCCAGCAGTGCTGGGCAAGGAAAAAACCCGCGCCGACGGTCGTCGGGGCGGGTTTCGGGAGGGAAGTGCCGCGGCGGCTTACTTCAGCTTCACTTCCTTGTAGAGCACGTGCTTGCGCGCCTTGGGGTCGAACTTCAGGAACTCGAGCTTCTCGGGCGTGGTCTTCTTGTTCTTGCTCGTGGTGTAGAAGTGCCCGGTGCCGGCTGTCGACTCCAGCTTGATCTTCTCGCGTCCGCCTTTGCTGGCCATGGTGATGCTCCTTCGCTGATCAGGCTTCGCCGCGCGCGCGCAGGTCGGCCAGGACGACGTCGATGCCCTTCTTGTCGATCAGACGCAGGGCGGCATTCGTGACGCGCAGGCGCACGAAACGGTTCTCGCTCTCGACCCAGAAGCGGCGGTATTGCAGGTTCGGCAGGAACCGGCGCTTGGTCTTGTTGTTGGCGTGGGACACGTTGTTCCCGACCATCGGGCCTTTGCCCGTGACTTGGCAGACGCGTGACATGGGTCACCTCTCCATGAACAGCCGGCACCCCGGGGCGTTTGGCTCGTCCTGCAGGACGTCGATGCCCGACGGCGGTGTGTTGCGGCTTGACCTCGCCAAGAATCCAGGTGGCGG
>JBILSW010000426.1:0-3416 GCA_044371895.1 Rubrivivax sp. | reverse complement strand
GAAGTGCCGCACCCAGGTGCGGTAGTACGCGGCGCCGGCCGGGCCGTCCAAGCAGCTGAGCGACTCGCGCGCGCCGCGCGCCACCAGGCCTTCCAGGAACTCGGACCACGCCTGCAGAGCCGGCATCAGGGACTCGCGAACCACACCCAGGGCGCGCTCGGCCTGGGCCTGCACGGCGGGTTGCGCCGCAGCCGGCGAGCGCTTGAAGGGCGACAGCCAGGCCGAGGCTTCGGGCGCCGCGCCCAGGATGCCCCGCGTGTTGGCCACAGCGCTCTGCAGCACCACCCGCGGATAGCGGTAGCCGCGCGCGCGGCCGGCCTCGATGTTGAACTGCACGTCGCGCAGGTAGTCCGGCAGGCCGGCCAGGCGGTCGACGTACAGCACCGCTGCGGCGGCGTCACCGACGCTGGTGGAGTTGGCCCAGAACATGGCGGTGAAGTCGGGCCCGGCGGGGAACAGCCAGGGCCTCTGCCACGAGTCAGCAGCATGCTGTGCGCGCAGCCCGGTCAGTTCGCGCCGGATCAGCGCCAGCGTGGCGCGCTCCTGGGCCTGCAGGGAGCCGGCATCGAACTGTTCGGCCCGCTTCAGCAACTGCGCGGCATGCTGGTCACGGCGCTGGTGGTCGGCCGCGGACTCACGGAACAGCACGGCATCGGCCAGCGGCTGGCCTGCCAGCACGGCCGACAAGGGCAGTGCATGGCATTCGAAGGCCCAGTACTGCTCCGCCAGGGCGGCCAGCGCGGCCCGGGTCTGTTCCACGGCGTGCGGGGTCTGATCGGTCATGGGTTAGGCTCCGCTGGTGCGCCGCAGATGGCCTCGCGCATCACGGCGATCGTCCAGTCCGGGAGCTCGTAGACGAAATTGTGGCCGGCGCCCTTGGGCGCGACGACACGCCGCGAACGCGTGGACGTGGCCAGGTAGCGTTCGCGCGTGGCCGCGAAGAAGCGGAACATGCGGCGCGCGTTGGCATCGCCACCGGCCTGGGCTTCGGGCAGCAGGGCGATATCGCCGTCCTCGTCGTCCTTCGGGCCGACCAGCCACACCGGCAGGTCGCCCAGGTCGCGGTCATAGACCACCGTGTCCCAGGCCACGGCCGCCACGCCTTCGGGGCTGAGTTCGCTGTAGATGGACGCTTGCGCGAAGAAGTGGCCGGCATTCGCCTGCACCGCGCTGGCGGCAGCCACCTCAGGCCCCAGCACGGCCTGCGTGGCCTCCATGGCCTGCTTGTAGGCCGGCACCTGGGCCATGCGGGCGTTGTGCCGTTCTTGCAGGTTCACGCCGAAGAGCTGTGCAAGCCCGCCCATCCAGGCGCCGCGGCGCATGTCCTTCAGCGCCGACAGGCGCGGGCCGAAGACGATGGTCTCCAGCGGCGTCGGGTCGAGCAGCACCAGCAGGTGCACCAGGTCGGGCCGACGGCGCGCGATGTTGGCCGCGAGGAGCCCGCCGAAGGAGTGCCCGGCCCAGATGAACGGGCCCTTCTCGCCGGCGCGCTCCAGTGCCAGCACCATTTCGTCGGCCTCGCGCGCGGTGGTGCGCGGGAACGGGCCGGTGTCGCTCCAGCCGGTGCCGGGGCGGTCGATCAGGATCGAGCGCGTCTCGCCGCGGAATGCGCGGTGCAGGTGGTGCATGCCATAGCCGCTGGCATGGCCTCCGGCAAACCAGATCACGGGCACGCGCCCCGGCGGCACGTTGCCTTCGGCCAGCAGGTGCACGCGGTAGCCGCCCACATCGACCAGACGGCCCGGCGGCGGTGTCGTCCTGCGTGCATGCGCCAGGATCCACAGATGGCGGGCGGACGCCAGACCGAAAAGCAGGCCCAACACGGCCCCCCCTGTGGCCAGTGGCCAGCGCAACCCGGTGGGTGCTGCTAGTGCGATGCCCAAGAAGAGCAGGCTCACGGCTGGGGCGATGAGCAGCCCGGCTGCGTCATGGCTGAGCACGGCCAGCAAAGCGTTGCGCCCGCGGTGCATGGCTCAGGACCGGGCGGTCACCGCATCGTCGCTGGGCATGGTGGCCGCGCGGCTCTCCGGCAGCCACCAGGCTGCCAGCGCCGCGGCGCCCATGCAGGCTGCCGCCATGATCAAGGCCAGGTCGTAGCTGCCCGTGCGGTCGTGCACCACGCCGGCCAGCCAGGGCGAGATGCCCCCGCCCGCAGCCGTGGCCACCATCTGCGTGGCGCTGGCGCGGCCGAAGGTGTCGGCGCTGAAGTAGCGGCGCGCCAGCAGCAGGCTGACGCTGTTGTCACCGCCCGAGCACAGGCCCAGCAAGCCGCCCGCCGCGATGCTGACCCACAGCCCGCCACCGGCATAGATGACCAGCGTGGCCAGCATGGGCACGGCCATCACGATCACCGCCAGTCGGGCGGCCGGCATGCGGTCGGCCAGCCAACCAGCCAGCAGGTTGCCGGTGAGGCCACCCAGGCCGACCAGGCTCATCGCCAGGGCGGCCTGCCCGGGCGTTGCACCGCGGTCCTGCAGCAGCGCAGCGAAATGCATGAAGATGGCCCCGACGCCCAGTGCGAAGAGCATATTGAAGAGGGCCAGTTTCCACCAGATGGCGTCGCGCAGGAAGGCGGCCATCGAGCCAGGGCCGCTGGCGCCGGGAGCCGCTGACGTGGAGGCGGGTGGGGGCGCATCCGGCACGGCCGATAAGCTCCGGCGCGCCGCCGGGTCACGCTCGCGCGCGAACAGCAGTGCGGCCACGCCGCACACCAGCAGGCTCAGGCCCGCCATGACCATGAAGGCCTGGCGCCAGCCGAACTGGCTGATGACGGCCTGCGTCCACAGCGGATGCAGGATGCCGCCGACGCCGCCACACGCGAACAGCAGGCCCAGGGCCCGGCCCATCGAGCGGTCGAACCAGCCTTGCACCAGCTTGGCCAGACTCAGCAGCGAGGCGCCGGCGGCCGTGACCATCAGCGCAACGCACAAGCCGTAGTACACCCACACGCTGCCTTCCATCATCGAGAAGGCGGCGAAGTTCAGCGACTGCAGCACCACGCCCACCAGGATCAGCGGGCGCAACGGCACCTTGTCGACCACCCAGCCGGTCAGAGGCGCAACCAGCGGCGTGAACAAGGTGGCCAGGGTGAGCGCGAAGGCGATCTCGCCACGGCTCCAGCCCAGGCTCTGCTGCAAGGGCAGCAGGAACAGACCGAAGGTGCTGCCATACAGCGCGGACACGCCGAACATGGCCACCACGCCGCTGCCGGCCAGCGCACGCCAGCCGGCAGCGGAGTCAGGGGGCGCGACCTGGGGTGAAGGCCGTGAGGCGGTCGCGTCCATCCCGCCTCTCAAGAAACAGAACTGAAGGCAGCTGACTTCATGCAGCGGCCTCCACGGGATTGATCTGGAAGCCCAGGGCGGCAGCCCGGCGCTTGAGCGCGGCGATACTGCGCTGGCGCTGCTGCTCCTCGT
>JBILSW010000425.1:0-3417 GCA_044371895.1 Rubrivivax sp. | reverse complement strand
TGCATCCGGCCCGCCGGCGCTGGCCTCGTGCCAGGCTTCGGGAAAGAACCGCGGCGCCCCCTCGGCCAGCCAGTCCATCTCGGCCTGCGTGCCCAGGAACAGGCCGCGCAGCACCAGCGCCAGGCAGCGCTCGGGATGGGCCTGCGCATACACCAGCGCCAGCGTGCTGCCCCAGGATCCACCCGAGACGATCCAGCGTTCGATGCCCAGGTGCCGGCGCAGCCGCTCGATGTCCTCGACCAGGTACGCAGTCTCGTTATGCGCCAGCCCGCCCGCCGGCGTCGAGCGCCCGCAGCCGCGCTGGTCGAACATGATGAATCGGAACAGCGCCGCATCGTGCACGGTGCGCATGTGCGGCTCCATGGCGGCACCGGGCCCGCCGTGCAGGTACACCACGGGCAGCGCGTCCGGCCGGCCGGAGTCCTCGAAGGCCATCCGGTGGCCGTGATCCAGCGGCAGCGTGCCGCTGCGGATGTCGACGTTCACAGCGCCAGCAGCCCGCCGTCGACGGGCATCACGATGCCGGTGACGTAGCTGGACATCGGCGAGGCGAGGAAGGCCACGGGACCGACCAGTTCGGCCGGGTCGCCGAAGCGACCCATGGGCACGCGCGTCATCGCGGCGGCGCGACGTGCGGGATCGGCGCGGGTGCCGGCGGTCATGTCGGTCTCGAACCAGCCCGGTGCCACGGCGTTGACGCGCACGCACTCGGCGGCCAGTTCGATGGCGAGCGAGCGTGTGTACTGCGCGATCGCGGCCTTCGACACGGCGTATGCCGACGCATGCGGCTGGAGCGCCACCAGGGCCTGCACCGAGACGACGTTGACGACCGCGCCTCGCCGGCGCCGCAGGTCGGGCAGCAGGGCCTCGGTGGCACGCATGGTGCCGTCGAGGTTGACTCCGAGCACGCGCTGCCAGGCGTCCTCGTAGCCTGCTTCACCGGCGCTGCCTCGCGCCTCGATGCCGGCGTTGTTCACCAGCACCGACACCACCAGCCCGGCGCGCCCGAGTTCGTCGCGCACGGCCTGGCCCGCGGCGCGGTCGGCGATGTTCCAGCGCAGGCCCAGGGCCTGGGCACCCTCCGCCCGCAGCATGGCGGCCGTGGACGACGCGGCGTCGCCGTCGATGTCGGTCACGACGACCGTGGCACCGAGCGCGCCCAGGCCCCTGCCGATGGCGCGGCCGTTGCCGCGACCGGCACCGGTGATCACGACCACCTGGCCGTCAAGCGATGGGGTGGGTGGCGTTTGCATCTCGAAGGGCGCCTTCCGGGTCGGGCGGCGAGCGGTCAGCATCGCTGTGCCCCAGGGCATGCCGGGCGGCCAACCAGCCGAAGGTCAAGGCGGGCCCGAGGGTGATGCCCGCCGACGGGTAGTGTCCGCCAAAGAGGCTCTGCGCGGCGTTGCCCGCGGCGTACAGCCCAGGCACCGCCCGTGCCCGACCGTCCAGCACGCGGGCAGCACCGTCGATGGGCAGGCCGATGAAGGTTCCGATGTCCCCGGGGATGACCTTGATCGCATAGAACGGTGCCATGGCCAGCGGCCCGAGCGCCGGGTTGGGCAGGTTCGCGGCATCGCCATAGCGACGCTCGAACACGCTCTGGCCCCGCCGGTGATCGGCGTCGATGCCGCGCAAGGCCATCTCGTTGAAGCGCGAGACGCTGCGCCGCAGGCTGCCGCCCGGGCAGCCCAGCGCAGCCTCGAGCGCTCCCAGGTCGGTTGCGCGCAACAGGTAGCCGCTGCGCAGGTGTCGACCCAGGGGCCATGGGAAGGGCCGCACCGCCCCCAGGCCGTAGCGGCGCAAGGCGCGGTGGTCGGCCAGCAGCCACGCATGTCCGAAGCCGCGCGCCAGCATCGCAGTCACGAATTCGTGGTACGAGAGCGATTCGTTGACGAACCGTTCACCATCCGGTCCGACTGCGAGGATGCCCGGGCGCCCCTTGTCGCTGAAGTGCGGAAACGGTGTCGTACCGCCCCGCCCGTCCGGCACCATCGACACCGGCGTCCAGGCCGCCGGGCGGATCGGTCGGGACGGTGGCGACACGCCCAGCGGCTCTGCCAGCGCCAGCGCGTCGCCATCGTTGCCCTCGGGCGGCAGCGACTGGTGGACACGGCCTTCGCGCACATGTGCGAAGTGGTGTCGCCGCTGCATCTCGCTGGCCGAGTAGCCGCCGGTGGCCAGCACCACGCCGCGGAGCGATCGCACCCGCTGCAGCAGCCCGCCTCGCTCGTATTCCACCCCCACGACCCCGCCCGACTCGACGAGCAGCGCCCGCACGCACGCCCGGGTCTGCAGTTCGGCCCCGCGCTCGCGCAGCGTGGCCAGCAGGCGGCCCACGAGGGCGTTGCCATTGGTGAGTCGAGTGCCTCGGGGGTGGCAGGCCAGCCGGTCCAGCCAGCCCAGCGCGACCAGGCGCGCGGCGTGCCAGGCGGCCGGTGGACTGCGCCCCGCCGCCAGCAGCCGAGGCAGGTCGAGCCGGGTGCACACGGAGACCCCACCGGCGATCAAGGCACTGGCCAGCGGCGAACGCAGCCGCGCAAAGTCCTCGCGCAGCACCTTGCCGTCAAACGGCAGCACAGCCAGCGATCGACCGCCCTGCGACGCGCCGGACAGGTCGGAGTGGTAGTCGGCTGACAGCGGCATCAGCGCATAGCGCAACGGCGTGTGCTGCTCCAGCCACGCCAGCGCGCGCGGCGCCGCCTGCAGGAAGGCGCGCGTGCGCGGCGCGTCGAACGCGTCGCCGAGCAAGGCCTTCAGGTAGGTCTCGACCGACTCGATGCTGTCGACGACGCCAGCCTCGCCGGCCTGGCGGCTGCGCGGGATCCAGATCTCGCCACCCGACAGGGCGCTGGCTCCCCCGATGCGCTCGGTCTTCTCGAGCACCAGCACCCGCGCCCCCAGGACGGCCGCCGTCGCCGCGGCTGCCATGGCCGCCGCCCCGGAGCCCACGACAACGAGATCGACGACGCGCGGCGGAGCCTGGTCCTCAGCCGGCATGGTCGGCCGACGGCTCGGGCGCGATGTCGACCTCGCGCACGATCAGGCGTTCGAGCCGTGCCACGTGCGCCATCGTGTCGGCACGGATCGAAGCGGCCACAGGGCGGGAGTAGGCCCCGTTCAGGTCGTCTTCGTTGTCGAACCATTGCTCGGCCACGCCGTCCCAAGGGCAGTCGGTCATCGGCCTTCCGGCCAGCTGGTCGGGCCGGCTCGGCAGATTGACGACGTAGCGGCGGAGCCGCGGCGCGGCCCGGGCGATCGGCACGTGGCGTTCGAGCCACCAGCGCTCGAACTCCTGCTGCGACAGGTGCGGCGCCCGCTGGAGCAGCCAGACGATCTTCACCATGACTCGTCGCGACGGTTACTCTCAAGAAACAGAACTGAAGGCAGCTGACTTCATGCAGCGGCCTCCACGGGATT
>JBILSW010000424.1:0-3426 GCA_044371895.1 Rubrivivax sp. | reverse complement strand
GCAGCGAGTGTGGGCAGTTGGCGCTCCCGGTGATGCGCGGAGGTGGGCGGCCGCAGCCGCTCAATTGGCCGGTTCGGAACTCCGGGGTGCGCTGCTAGACTGCAGATCCCTTCGCGAAGTCGGGCGGCCGGTACCGCCCCCGGGCCTTGTCCAACCCCCGCCCATCCGCCGCCGCGGCCGCGCCCACGCTCCACTTCGAGCAGGCGCTGCAGTTGCTGGCGCACGCCGGACAGGCGCCGCCGCCCGGCGACCCGGCCACGCCTGCGTGGCAGCAGGCCATGATCGACCGCCTGGTGGAACTGTCCAGTCGCGACGCGCTCACCGGCCTGGCCAACCGGCGCGCCGCCGAGATGGCGCTGGAGCGCGAGGTCGACCGCGTCGCCCGCAGCGGCGAGCCGGCGCTGCTGCTGGCGCTGGACATCGACCACTTCAAGCGCGTGAACGACACCCACGGCCACGCCGCCGGCGACCAGGTCATCCGGGCCGTGGCCTCGGCGCTGATGGACAGCGTGCGCCCCATGGACCTCGTCGCGCGGGTCGGCGGCGAGGAATTCGCGATCATCCTGCCCAACTGCGGCAGCGCCTTCGGCCTGACGGTGGCCGAGCGCATACGCCGCCGGGTGGAACGCATGCCGATCCTGCTGCAGCCCTCGCGCCAGGAACTCACGGTCACCATCAGCATCGGCGGCGCCTTCGCACCGCAGTGGGTGCGCTCGACGCCCGCTCTCTGGAAGGAGCGTGCCGACCAGCAGCTCTACCAGGCCAAGGCCCAGGGCCGCAACCTCGTGCGGCTCGAACCCTCGGCGATGTCGGTCGTCAGCAGCGAGGAGAAGCGCCTGCTGTTCGAAAGCTTCCAGATCCAGGACCAGGAATGACGAGCGCCCCCGATCTGTCCACCAGCCCCCCGAGGCCGGCGGCACCGCCGCCGAACATCATGGCCGTGACCAGCGGCAAGGGTGGCGTCGGCAAGACCTTCGTCTCGGCCAACCTGGCCGCGGCGCTGGCGCGCCACGGCCGCAGGGTGCTGGTGCTCGACGCCGACCTGGGCCTGGCCAACCTCGACGTGGTGCTGAACCTGTTCCCCAAGGTCACCCTGCACGACGTGTTCATCGGCAAGGCCTCGCTGCCCGAGGCCGTGCTGCCGGCGCCGGGCGGCTTCCACGTGCTGCTGGCGGGCTCGGGCATGGTCGAGTACTCGCGCATGACGCCCGAGGTGCGCGACAAGCTGCAGCAGGTGATCGGCGAGGTCGCGCCGCGCTTCGACCACGTGCTGCTCGACACCGGCGCTGGCATCTCCGATGTCGTGCTGTACACCGTGAGCCTGGCCGGCCAAGTGCTGGTGGTGGCCACGCCCGAGCCGACCTCGCTGACCGACGCCTACGCCACCATCAAGGTGCTGGCTACCACGCAGGGTCGGCGGCACATCTGCCTGCTCGTCAACCAGGTGCGCGGCACCGGCGAGGGCCGCGCCGTGCGCCAGCAGTTGCAGCAGGTGGTGGACCGCTACGTCAATCCCGCGCTGGACAGCCCGGTGCGGCTGGAGCTCGTCGGCGAGGTGCCGTCCGATCCCGCCGTGCGCGAGTCGGTGCTGCGCCGCCAGCTGCTGCTGGAAATGCTGCCCGGCACACCGCCGGCGCTGGCGCTGCTGCAGGTGGCGCGGCGGCTGGTCACACCCTGAGCGCGCGGCCTTGGCCCACGACGATCCCGCGGTTCCGGGCGGGCCGACGCCCTTCGAGCGGCTGGGCGGCGAGCCTGGCGTGCGCGGGCTGGTCGACCGCTTCTACGATCTGATGGACCTGGAGCCGCGCTTTGCGCAGCTGCGCGCGGTGCACCCCGCCACGCTGGACGCTGCCCGCGACAAGCTGTTCTGGTTCTTGTGCGGCTGGCTGGGCGGGCCCAACCACTACGTCGAGCGCTTCGGCCACCCACGGCTGCGGGCGCGGCACCTGCCCTACCCCATCGGCAGCGTCGAGCGCGACCAGTGGATGGGCTGCATGCTGCAGGCGATGCAGGACGAGGGCGTGGAGCCGGCACTCATCCAGCGCCTGGCCGAGGCGCTTTACGGCACGGCCGACTGGATGCGGAACCGGCCGGGCTGAGATTCGGTCAGGCTGCTCCCGGCCGGGCGCCGCCGCTCAGCCGATGCGGCCCAGCGCCCGCAGCACCTTCTCGGGCGTCACCGGCTGGCTCCACACCTGCGCGCCCAGCGGCGCCAGCGCGTCGTTGATGGCGTTCATCACCGCCGCCGGGGCGCCCGCGGTGCCGGCCTCGCCCGCCCCCTTGGCGCCGAGCTGGCTGCTGCGGGTGGGCGTCTGCACGTGCGCCACGTGGATGTCGGGCATCTCGCCGGCCATCGGCACCAGGTAGTCGGCCATGTTGGCGTTGCGCATCAGGCCGTCGTCGTCGTACAGGCACTCCTCGAACAGCGCGCCGCCGATGCCCTGCACGATGGCGCCGCGGATCTGCTCGTCCACCAGCTTCGGGTTGAGCACGCGGCCGCAGTCCTCCACCGCCCAGTGCTGCAACAGCTTGACGAAGCCGGTGTCCGGGTCGACCTCCACGTAGCTGGCCTGCACGCCGTTGGTGAAGATGAAGGGGTAGTCGCGCTGCGCGAAGTGGCGCGTCACCATCAGCTCGGGGGTGAAGTCGGCCGGCAGCGTGTCCGAGCGGAAGTAGGCGATGCGGCCGAGCTCGGCCAGGTCCAGCACCGGGGCGCCTGTCTCGGCATCGACCACCGAGCCGCGCCGCACGCGCAGGCCGGCGGCGTCGCGCTTCAGGATCACGGCCGCCGTCTTCAGGATGTTCGCGCGCAGCGCCTGCCCGGCCAGCAGCACGGCCTCGCCGCCCACGCCCGCCCCGCGCGAGGCCCAGGTGCCGCCGCCGTAGGGCGTGACGTCGGTGTCGCTCAGGATCAGGCGCACGCGGTCGAGGTCCACGCCCACCGCGTCGGCCGCGATCTGGCGGAAGATGCCGTCGTTGCCCTGGCCCTGCTCGCCCACGCTCACGCTCACGGCCACGCCGCCCTGCGGGTCGAGCCGCATCGTGCAGCCGTCCTGCGACGCGATGCGCGCACCGCCCACGCCGTAGAACGCCGCGCTGGGGTTGGTCAGCTCGATCAGCGCCGCGAAGCCGATGCCGCGGTAGATGCCCTGCGCACGCAGCTGCCCGACCTCGGCCTTGAGGCGCGGGTAGTCCATCATGTGCTCGATGCGCGCCAGGCAGGCCTCGTGGCTGAGCACCTCCAGCTTGATGCCGCTGGCGCCGGTGGCCGGGTAGGCGTCGTCGGGGATGACGTTCTTCCGGCGGAACAGCAGCGGGTCCATGCCGATGGCGCGCGCGGCCTGGTCGACCAGGCCCTCGGTCACGGCGCAGGCGATGGGGTGGCCCACGCCGCGGTACTGGCAGGTCGGGGTCTTGTTCTGGAAC
>JBILSW010000423.1:0-3427 GCA_044371895.1 Rubrivivax sp. | reverse complement strand
AGGCGCGTGCCCAGCACCAGGTCAGCCAGGCCCAGGTGCGCCAGCAGCCAGTGGCGCAGGCGCTGTGCGGGCGTCAGGCCGCTGTGCAGGCTGACGAGCAGCCGCCCCGGGAAGCGCGCCGCGAAACGGGCCTCGAGCTGCGGCGTGAGGTTGATCTCGGGCACCAGCACCAGGGCCTGCTGCCCCGCGGCCAGCGCGGCCTCGGCGGCGTGCAGGTAGACCTCGGTCTTGCCGCTGCCGGTCACACCGTGCAGCAGCAGCGGTCGCGCGTCGGCGCGCTCGCGCGCGTCGGCCACAGCGGCCAGTGCCGCGCGCTGTTCGGCGGCCAGCTCGGGCGCGCTGGCTGCGGCAGCCCCGGCCCCGGCCCCGGCCGCAGGCGTCCGGTGCGCGGCCCGGGCCTGCAGGCGCCCCACGCGGCGCGCAAGCGCCGCGCTGTCCATGCGGCGCAGCTCCGGCGGCAGCACGGCCATCGCGAGTTCGCCCACGCTGCGCTGGTAGTAGGCGGCGGCGAAGTCCACCAGCGCGCGCCAGTCCGCCGGCAGCGGCGGCAGGGCGTCGAACACGTCGAGCACGTCGCGCAGTTCACCGCCTGGCGGCGGCGCTGCAAGGCCATCCCACACCAGACCCGGCACCTCGCGGCGGCCCAGCGGCACGCGCAGTAGCGTGCCTGGCGCGAGCGCACGCTCACTCCGGTAGCTCAGGCAGGGCGCCAGCGCGGCGTGGCGCGGCGTCTCCAGCGCCACGGCCACGAGCCCGCTCATGTTCCGGAGCGGTCGCGCCGCTCTTCACGTATCACCGCAGAAAAGCACCACAAGCCCATGATTTGAAAGCAGTTTTCCAGTTGCCCTCTGATTCTGTGGATAACTTTGTGCGCAACCTGCGGCCAGCCGCGCCAAGTGCTTGATTCTGCAGGTCCCGGCACGCTTTGCCTCAATACGAAGCAGGCCATGATTTCCATATGAATCAAAGACTTGCCACGTAGTCCGGTGATTTTCCGTGGTCGATCGCAGGCCCGCGGCCGGTGCGGCGCCGTTGCACCGAAATTGGGGATAAGTCAAGCCCTGAGCGCTCACTCACGCGCCGACGCACCCCTGGTGTGTGCCCTCATGGCCACGGGCTGCCCTCCGCCCGCGGCGGCTTCAGCGCAGCGTGCGCGAATGGCCATGCAGCGCCTCGACGAGCGCCGTCACGTGCTCGGGTGGCGTGTGCTGGCTGATGCCGTGGCCGAGGTTGAAGATGTGGCCGTCCCAGGCGCCGTCGGGGCGCTGCGGTCGCCCGAAGCTGTCGAGCACGGCGATGCCCTCCCGCGCCACCGCCTCGGGCGGCGCGAACAGCACCATGGGGTCGAGGTTGCCCTGCAGCGCCACGCGGCCGCCGACGCGCGCGCGCGCAGCACCAAGGTTCACCGTCCAGTCCAGGCCGACGACGTCGGCGCCGACAGCCGCGATCTCGTCGAGCCAGGAGCCGCCACCCTTGGTGAACACGATCACCGGGACGGGTTGGCCTTCGTGGGTGCGCTTGAGGCCGGCCACCACGCGGCGCGTGTACTCCAGGCTGAAGCGCTGGAACACGCCGTCGGCGAGCACGCCGCCCCAGCTGTCGAACACCATCACGGCCTGCGCGCCGGCCTCGATCTGCGCGTTGAGGTAGGCGGTGACGGCCTGCGCGTTGACGTCGAGGATGCGGTGCATCAGGTCGGGTCGGCCGTAGAGCATGCTCTTGACGAGGCGGTAGTCGTCGCTGCCGCCGCCTTCGACCATGTAGCAGGCCAGCGTCCAGGGGCTGCCCGAGAAGCCGATCAGCGGCACGCGGCCCCCCCGACGCCCCTGGGCATCGGTCGTGACCAGGGCGTGGCGGATGCTGGTGACGGCGTCGAACACGTAGCGCAGCTTGTCCATGTCGGGGACGGCCAGGGCGGCCACCGCGGCCTCGTCGCGCACCGGGTGCGCGAACTTGGGGCCCTCGCCGGCGCCGAAGCTCAGGCCCAGGCCCATGGCGTCAGGCACGGTGAGGATGTCCGAGAACAGGATGGCCGCGTCGAGCGCGTAGCGGTCCAGCGGCTGCAGCGTCACCTCGGTGGCGTACTGCACGTTGGTGGCCAGGCCCATGAAGCTGTTGCCGGCCTTCACACGCGTGGCGCGGTACTCGGGCAGGTAGCGACCGGCCTGCCGCATCAGCCAGATGGGCGTGTGGGTGGTGGGCTGGCGCAGGCAGGCGCGCAGGAAGGTGTCGTTGATCAGGGTCGGCCACATACGCGGCATTATCGCCAGCACCCTGGAAGGGTCACCGCGCGCCCGCTGCCGGGCTCGCTGCCCCGCGCGGCCGTTCTTCAAGCGCCTGCACCCACTCCCACAGGGTCTCGGGCGCCACCACGCGCGTGCCCGGCGGCGTGCCGGGCAGGGCACTGGCCAGCTCGGCCACGCAGCGCGCCAGCGCCGCCGGGCGCAGCGGCTGCTGGCGCGTGGGCACCATCCAGCGAAGCTGCTGCAGCCACGCGTGCGCCACGCGCTCGAGCCAGCCATCGGGCCGCGCGCCGCCCGCGGGGCGCGCGGCGCGCAGGATCACCAGGTGCTCGAAGCCCAGGCCGGCCAGCGCCGCCTCGTCCAGCGTCGCCAGGCCCTGGGCCAGGGCCTGCGGCAGCAGCGCCGGGGCGTGCGGCATCAGGAGCACCAGGTCTCGCGTGCCGCGTGCCCGCAGGGTGCGCGCCAGAGGCAGCAGCTGCCCCGGGCCGGGCATCGCGAAGGCGTCGTCGCGACCGTTGCTGCGGCGCTCGCGGTCGAACACGACGATGCCCACGTCGGCGGCCGGCCCGCGGCCGGCGAGCAGATCGCCTTCCGTGAGCGGCACCAGGCCGCGCACGGTGCTGGCCAGCGGTGCGGCCACCAGCGCGGCCACACGGCTGAAGCGGCCGGCCACCAGGGCCTCGGCCAGCATGGCCGAGCCCAGGGCGCCGCCGGCGCCCACGACGAGCACCGCGCGCCGCGGCGCGAGCGCATCGGCCATGGGGGGCGACTGGGTCGCGCCCCGCAGCGCCTGTTGCAGCGCATCCGCCACCACCACCCCTCCGCGTCTGCCCAGCTTGAAGGCCGATTCTCGCGCCCCCATCATGAAGGGCACGGGTAGCATCGCGCGGCCCGGCGAGCCGGGTGCCGACCCAGCAGGAGCGCACCATGACCCCGACCTCTTCGATCCGCGCCCGCGCGGTCCGCCTGGCCGCCGTGCTGGGCCTGGCCGGCGTGCTGGCGGGCTGCGGCTACAACGACTTCCAGCGCCTCGACGAAGAGGTCAAGGCCGGCTGGAGCGAGGTGCTCAACCAGTACCAGCGGCGCGCCGACCTCATTCCCAACATCGTGGCCACCGTCAAGGGCGAGGCCAGCTTCGAGCAGGAGACGCTGACGAAGGTGGTGGAGGCGCGCGCCAAGGCCAC
>JBILSW010000422.1:0-3434 GCA_044371895.1 Rubrivivax sp. | reverse complement strand
GGGCCGGAAGCTGCCCGGCGCGAGCGGCACGCGCACCACGTGTCCGCCGGCGAGCTCGATGTTGGGTGCGTAGCTGTCGTAGCAGGGCTCGAGGACGATGACCTCGTCGCCAGGGTGCACGACGGCCAGTATGGCCGTGAGGATGGCCTGGGTGGCGCCGGCGGTGATGGTGATCTCGGTGTCGGCGTCGTAGCTGCGGCCGTATAGCGCCGCGATCTTGTCGGCCACGCGCTGCCGCAGCAGCGGCACGCCGGCCATCGGCGGGTACTGGTTCAGGCCCTCGCGCATGGCGGCCTGCACGGCGTCGAGCAGGGTCGGATCGCAGTCGAAGTCGGGGAAGCCCTGCCCGAGGTTGACCGCGCCGTGCTCGGCAGCCAGCGCCGACATCACGGTGAAGATGGTGGTGCCCACCTGCGGCAGGCGGCTCTTGAGCGTGGGCGTGCGGACGGCGGTCTCGGCCATGGGGTGGATGCTAGAGGTTGAAGTCGGTGCCGTCGCCCTGCATCGCCCGCTCGATCAGCGGCTGCGACAGCCGCGGCGACAGGAGTTCGGCGAAGGCCACCACGTAGCGTCGCAGCCAGGCGCCACGCTTGAAGGCCACGCGGGTGAGGTTGCTGCCGAACAGGTGACCCAGCGGCCGCGCCACCAGGTCGGTGTCGGGGCGCTCGGCGGCCATAGCGCTCTCGGCGACGATGCCGATGCCCAGGCCGAGGCGGACGTAGGTCATGATGACGTCGGAATCGATGGCCTCGAGCGCCACGCGGGGGCTGAGCTGGGCGCGTGCGAAGGCCTGGTCGATGCGCGTCCGCCCGGTAACGGTGGGGTGGTAAAGCACCAGCGGTTCGGTGGCCACCTGCTCGAGCGTGGGGCGCTCCACCGACGCCAGCGGGTGCGACGGCGGCACCACCAGCACGTGCTGCCATTCGTAGCAGGGCAGGGTCACCAGGCCATCATGCCCCGCGAGGGCCTCGGTGGCGATGCCGATCACGGCCACGTCGTCGAGCAGCAGCCGTGCCACCTGCTCGGGCATGCCCTGGTGCAACTGCACCTGCACCTTGGGGAATCGCCGTCGTAGCTCGGCCACCGGCCCCGGCAGGAAGTAGCGGGCCTGGGTGTGCGTGGTGGCGATGGACAGCAGCCCTGCATCCTGCTTGGAGAACTCTTCGCCGATGTGCTTGAGGTTGGCCAGCTCGCGCAGGATGATGTTCACCGAGCGCAGCACCTGCTGCCCAGGCTCGGTGACGCGCCGTATGCGCTTGCCGTGGCGCGCGAAGATCTCGACGCCGAGTTCCTCCTCGAGCTCGATGATGGCCTTGCTGATGCCGGGCTGAGAGGTGTGCAGTGCCTTCGCTGCCTCAGTCAGGTTGAGGTTGCGGCGTACCGCCTCCTGCACGAAGCGGAACTGCTGCAGGTTCATGCCGCGGGCTCCGCGGCCGGCAGCCGGGCCAGGGCGGCGGCCGCCATCGCGGCAACGACGCTGTCGATCTCGCCCACCGCCGGCTGCAGCTCCACCTGCAGGGCGGGGTGGGCGGCGCGCAGCCCGTCCAGAAGCCGGGGGAGATCCTGGCGGACGTGGCCGCCGGCACCCAGGAACATCGGCAGCACCGTCAGGTGCGAGCAGCCCGCGGCGACGAGCGCGCCGCCGGCCTCGGGCAGCGTGGGCGCCATGAACTCGAGGAAGGCCAGCCGCACGGGCAGGCCGGGCCGCGCCGCGCGCACCGCGGCGGCCACGGCCTCGAAGGGGGCGGCCCATCGCGGATCGCGCGCACCGTGGGCGAAGAGGATCAGGCCGTGCGTCATGGGGCGGGCGTTGCGTCGTCAGCGGTAGCGGACCAGCCACGCGAACGCGGCCATTGACATCAGAAGGTAGACCAGGCTGGGCACCGCGGCAGCCACCCAGGGTGTCCAGCCCTGAAGGTTGCCGACGTGGCCCGTCAGGTTGTTCAGCAGCACGAAGCTGATGCCCAGCATGATGCCGCTGAAGACCTTCAGGCTCACGCCGCCTGCGCGCGCGTGGAGGTAGGCGAAGGGCAGGGCCAGCGCCATCATCACCAGGCATGACAGCGGGTAAAGCGCCTTTCGCCAGAAGCGGATGCGCTGGCTCTGGCTGGCTTGCTCCTGGTGCAGGAGGTGCTCGCTGTAGCGCCAAAGCTCCAGCGTGCTCATGGTGCCGACGGGCAGCACCGCGGCGGCCACGACGCCCTCGTCCAGCGTGCTGGCCCAGTCCAGCGTGGCGTGGCGGCTGACTTCCACACGCGGCGGCCCAGAGGCGCGCGCGGCCGGCCAGCGCGTGAGCTCGGCGTCGCTGAGCGTCCAGGTGCCGTCGCGGCCTGCGCGGGCCTGCGGCGCGGCGATGCGCACGACCAACGCGCCGTCGTCGTCGAACTCGAAGATGCGCACGCCCAGCAGCGTGCCCCCGCTGCCGGTGGCAGCGACATTGACCGACACGTTGCGCCCGCCGGGCTGGCCGGTGTCACCGGGGCTGTCGCGCCGCTCCCTCAGCCAGGCCCCCGCGCCGCCGATCGACAGGCCGCCGGCAAAGCGGGCCTTGAGCTGCACGCCCTGGCGCTCGGACCAGGGGGCGACGAAGTCGCCGACGACGAAGGTGGCGACGCCGAAGGCCACGCCCAGCGCCGCCAGCAACGCCAGTGCCCGCCCGGGGCCCAGTCCACCGGTGCGCAGAATGGTGAACTCCGAGGTCTGCGCCAGCCGCGAAAGGGTGTAGATGCTGCCGATCAGCACCGCGATCGGCATCAGCTCGTACAAGTGGCCGGGCAACTCAAGCAATGCCGCCAGTGCCGCGTGCCAGGCCGTGCGCCCGCGCTGGCCCACTCCTTCGAGCGCGTCGACGAAGTCGACGAAGTAGAACAGCGACAGGAAGGCCAGCGCCACGAACAGCACCGAAGCGACGATGTCGCGGTACAGCAGGGCGCGGACGGTCTTCATCGCGCGCGCCGCCGACCCGGCACCGGCCAGTGGGTGACGCTGGCGTGGTCGCGCCACCACAGCATTGCCAGGGCCAGCGCAAACACCCCGCCATGCAGGCCCGCCAGCGCCTGCCCGAGGCTCGCCCGTCCGCTGGCCACCCAGGCTTGCGACAGGTTGATGAGGTTGTAGTAGACGACGAAGGACAGCAGCGCGAACAGCAGGTTCCAGTTGCTGGCCCGGCGCGGCTGCGAAGCCGCCAGCGCGATGCCCAGCAGCAGCAGGTTGGCCGCCCCCAGCACGAGGCCGACGCGCCAGGCGAGCTCGGCTTGGTGGCGCGCCGTGGGCTGGGCCAGCAGTTCGGCCGTGGGCACAGTGCGCGGCGAGCGGTTCTCGGCTGAGCGCACCGTACGCTCGCCGGCCAGCAGCCGGTAGCTCTCGAAGCTGGCCAGCACGCGTTCACCGCTGGCCAGGTCGGCGCTGTTGCGCTGCCCGCGCTCCAGTACCAG
>JBILSW010000041.1:0-11600 GCA_044371895.1 Rubrivivax sp. | reverse complement strand
CAGGATGAACGGCATCGCCACCCCCGGCGCCAGGGCGAGCTTTGGGGGCTGGCCCGGCACGCTGGTCGTCAGGGTCAGCTTGACGATCTGTTCGGCACCGGGCCAGAAGCGGTCGTAGGACAGCTCGTAGCGCGCGTACAGCAGCACCAGCAGGCAGGTCGTGCACCCCAGCGCCAGGCCGACGATGTTGATCGCGCTGCCGACGGCATCGCGGCGCAGCGCGCGCAGGGCCACCGCCAGATGGCTGAGCCACAAGCGCGCAGTGGCGTTCATGCCGCCACCGCCTGCGGTACGGCCAGCGCGCGGCGCTCGGTCAGGATACGGCCGTCGAGCATGTTGACGATGCGGCGCGCGTAATCGGCGTGTTCCAGCGAGTGGGTGACCATCAGGATGGTGGTGCCCTCCTCATTGAGGCCGCGCAGCATCTGCATCACGTCGGTGCCGTGCGCGCTGTCCAGGTTGCCGGTGGGTTCGTCGGCCAGGATCAGCGCCGGCCGGCCCACCAGCGCCCGCGCCACCGCCACGCGCTGCTGCTGGCCGCCCGACAACTGCGGCGGACGATGGCGCGCGCGATGGGCGATACCCACGCGGTCCATGATCTCGTCGACCCGCGCCGTGCGCTCGCGGCCGTCGACGCGCTGGTACAGCAGTGCCAGCTCGATGTTCTCGCGCACCGTCAGGTCGTCGATCAGGTTGAAGCTCTGGAAGATGAAGCCGAGCCTGCGCTTGCGCAGCTCGGCGAGCTGGCGCTCGGAGTAGCCGCTGATGTCGGTACCCTCGAACACGTACTGGCCGCGGGTGGGGGTGTCCAGCATGCCGACGAGGTTCAGCAGCGTCGACTTGCCGCAGCCCGACGGCCCCATCACGGCGACGAACTCGCCGGCGGCAATGCTCAGGTCGACGGCGTCCAGTGCGGTCGTCTCGACGTCTTCGGTGCGGTAGGTCTTGGTCAGTCCGGTCAGTTGCAGCATGGGGTCGGCTCCGTGGCGGCCGCAGCGGGCCAGTTGACGGGGTCCAGGCAGGGCGGGCAGGGGAACGACTTCGTCGCCCACGTGCTGCCGGCCGCCCGTGGTTCACTTCTGCTTGTAGCCGTCATGACAGGCCTTGCAGGTCTTGGCCAGGTTTCCGAACTGGGCGCGCAAGGCCGCAACGTCGCCCGCCGCGGCGCTCATCTTGCGCGCGTCGGCCCGCATGTTCTCGGCCAGCTCGTCGAAGCGCACCCTCTCCTTCCAGATCGTCGGGCGGGCCCGGCTGCCCTTGTCGGTGGCCGTGTCGGCGCCGAACGCCTCCCAGGGCACGTTGCTCAAGGCCGCGATGAAGTCGGCACTGGCGCGGAGCTTCTGCGGGTCCGGGCGGGCGGCTCTCAACTCGTTGCCGACGCGCCCCATGTGTTCGCCGATCAACGTGAAGGCGGCCTGGCGATAGCGCACGGCGTCTTCCACCGTCTCGAATTGCGACTGCGCAGCGGCGTGGCCGCACGAGCCCAGGATGACGGCGAACAGCGCCGCACGGGTGAGCACACGATTGGGTTTCATCGGCAGGATCTCCAAGGGGGTGTTGAGAAGGATCGAATGGAATCGGCCGTGGCATGCTCAGCCGCCGCCCGACACGATGCGCAGCACGCGGCGCTCCGTATAGGTGGCGTAGGACGAGGTCACGATCCTGTCGTCGGCGGCCAGCCCTTCGAGAACTTCCACGTGCTGCGCGTTGCGGCGGCCCAGGCGCACGCTGCGCCGCTCGGCGGTGGTGCCGGCGGCGTCGAGCACGAACACGAAGGTGCCGCCGTTGTCCTGCAGGAACGGTCCCGCCGGCAGCAGCAGGGCACTGGTGCTTGCGCCCAGACTCACCCGGGCGTTGACGTTCTGGCCCCGGGCCAGGCTGGGCGGCGCGCCAGCGCCGAACACGAGGTCGGCGCGGAACTCGCCGTTCTGCACCTGCGGGTAGACCTTGGTCACCCGCAGCGGCCAGCGGCGGCCGGCGGCCTCGACATAGCCTTCCAGGCCGGCGCGAAGCCTTGGCAGGTAGAACTGGTCGATGGCCCCGATGAGCTTGAATTCGGCCGGCGAGTCGACCTGGCCGATGCGCGCGCCTCGGGCGACGCTTTGGCCGACCTCCAGCGCGAAGGCCGTGAGCTGCCCGTTCATCGGCGCGCGCACCTGCAGCGAGCGCAGGTGGCTGCGCGCCAGCTCCAGGTGGCTCTCCAGCTGCTTGGCGCTGGCGCGCAGCTGCGCCAGCTGTGCGGCCTGCAGCGTGTCCGTCAGCCGCTCGTTCTCGCGCGCCAGTTCCAGCGTGCGGCCCACGCTGGAGAACTCCGCCTCGCTGCGCTGCAGCGTGGCGGGGCTGATGAAGCCGCGGTCGGCCAGCGCACGCTGCTGCTCGACCGTGTCGCCCAGCTGCTTGTGCCGCAGGTCGAGCTCGGCGACCCGCAGCCTCGCATCCAGCCGGCTGCGCTCCAGATTCAGCTCCTGCGAGCGCAACGCGCTCATCTGCTCGGCAACCTGCGTTTCCCGCGACAGCACGTCGAGCTGCAGCGACGCGTTGGCGAGCTCGGCAAGCACTGTCCCGGCAGTGACGATGGCGCCGTCCTCGACCAGCACGCGTTCGACGCGGCCGCCCTCCACGGCATCGAGGTAGACGCTGTTCAGCGGCTGCACCGTGGCCCGCACCGGCAGGTCGTCGATGAACTCGCCGCGCGCCACGGCAGCCACGGTCAGCCGATCGGCCACGACGGTCTGCGTGCTGCCCGGCGCCGGGGCATGGCCCGCGATGAGCGCCAGTCCGGCGACCAGCAGCACGCCGGCCGCCGGCCAGCGCCAGCGCAGCCAGCGCGGCCGCGGCACGACGCGGTCCATGTGCGCGCCGGCGGGCCCTGCGGGCGCCGGGGCTGGGCGGGCAGCGGACGAGAATTGATCCTGATCCTTCATGGCACGCCTTCTTGAGCATGCCGCGTGCCAGCTCAATAAATTTCATTAAATCAAGGACTTGCATCCATCCGGCGGCACGCACCGGGAAGCGCCCCTGTCCGCCAACGGCCACCGGGCGTCCGATAATGGACACCATGCCGAACGCCAGCACCGAAGCCGGTCCCGTCGTCGTCTGGGTCGATGACGACCCCGATGTGCTGTTCGCGGCCCGGATGGCGCTCGCCCCGCTACAGGCCCGGGTCTGGACTGCGAACCACCCTCGCGAGCTTCAGGCACTGCTGGCCGAGCACCCGGCGGACGTGGTCGTGCTGGATCTGAACTTCTCGCGCGGGGCCACCGACGGGGCTGAGGGCTTCGCCTGCCTGAGCGAGCTGTTGCAGGCCGACCCGTCGTTGCCGGTGGTCGTCGCCAGCGCTTACGGGGACGTGGAGCGCGCGGTGGAGGCCATGCGGCGCGGCGCCGTGGACTTCGTCACGAAGCCGTGGACCGAGCAGCGCCTGCTGGCCACCCTGCGCTCGGCGCTGCGCCTGCGCGCAAGCCACCGCCGGGCCGCCGCCGAGTCTGCGCGGCTGTCGGTCCTGACGGGGGCACCTGAGCGGGCCGGCAGTGACTTGCTGGGCGAATCGGCGCCGATGCAGCGGCTGCGCGAGTTGCTGGCGCGGGCGGCGCCGACTGACGCGAACGTGCTTCTGCTCGGAGAGAACGGCACCGGCAAAGAGCTGGCCGCGCGCGAACTGCACCGCCTGTCGCGGCGCGCGGCACGACCATTCGTCTCGATTGACGTCGGCGCGCTGTCGGCCAACCTGATCGACAGCGAGCTCTTCGGGCACAAGCGCGGCGCATTCACCGCCGCGCGCCGCGACCGCATCGGCCGCCTGCAGGCGGCCGAGGGCGGCACGGTGTTCCTGGACGAGATCGCCAATCTGCCGCTGTCACTGCAGCCGAAGCTGTTGACGGTTCTCGAGCAGCGCTGCGTGGTGCCGGTCGGCGGCAATGCGGCCACTCCGATCGACGTGCGCGTGATCGCCGCCACCAATCAGCCGCGCGAGCGGTTGCTGGATGAGTCCTCGTTCCGGCGCGACCTTCTGTACCGCCTGAACACGATCGAGATCGAACTGCCGCCGCTGCGCGAGCGCCGCGACGACATCGTGGCGCTCGCGCAGCACTACCTGCGGGCCTACGAGCGCAAGTACGACCGGCCGCCCAAGCCGCTGCCCGACGCCGTGGCTGCCGCGCTGCGGGCCGGGGCCTGGCCGGGCAACGTGCGCGCGCTGCGTCACGCGGCCGAGCGCGCCGTGGTGCTGAACACCGGCGAGGCTTATGGCACCGACGATTTCGCGCTCGGCGCCGCGGCGGTGCCGAGCCCGCCCGCCGCGTCGGCCGAGACCACGGCGCCCCCGGCGGCGGCGGCAGGCAGCATGAACCTGCAGCAGGCGGAGCGCCAGCTCATCGAGCAGGCGCTGCGCCGCCATCAGTTCAACATCGCACTGGCGGCCCGCGAACTGGGCCTGTCGCGCGGCGCGCTGTACCGGCGGATGGAAAAGCATGGCCTCTGACGCTGCGCCCACGGCCGGGCGACGGCTGCGTTCCGGCGCACTGCGAATCTTGCCGCTGCTGCTGCGGTTGGGGCTGCTGTGCGCCGCCCTGGCGCTGGTGGGCTGGGCCGTGTTGGCCGGCCACCCGGCTACGGCGCTGGTCGGCCTGCTCTGCGTCGCAGCCCTGGCGGCCGAACTCCTTCGCTTCTGCGGCCGACGCGAGCGCACGCTGCTGCGCGTCATCGAGACCTGGGCAGCCGGAGAGCGGGCCACGACCGCACAACTGACCGACCAGCGGGTCCACCATGCGCTGGCGGTGGTCAACCAGCGGTTGTTCGAGGGCCAGGGCCGACTGAGGGCCCAGATCGACACGCTGCAGGCGCTGGTCGACCACTCGCCCGCGCCGCTGCTGCGGGTCGGTGGCGGCGGGCAGTCGGGCCAAGCCACGTGCGAGCCGCTGAACAACGCGGCGCGGCGCCTGCTGGCGCTGCTGGGCGTCGGCGAGCGGCCGGCGGTGTCGGCGCTGGGCCCCGACTTCGAGGCGCTCGTCGGTGTGCCGACACGTCCGGGCGGGGCGGCGGGCGCCGATGCCGCCACGGTCCGTCTCGCCGGGCTGCCGTTGCGTTACGCGCTGTCACTGACAGAGTTGGTGACCCCCGAGGGCAGCGCGCGCATCGTTGCGCTGCTCGATGTGCAGGACGTGCTGGACCGCGCACAGGCCAACGCCTGGCGCGACCTGGCCCGCGTGCTGTCGCACGAGATCATGAATGCGCTTGCGCCCATCACGTCGCTGGCGGAGTCGGCTGCGCGCGAACTCGAGGCCGGCGACGGCCCGCCGGCGGCCGCCGCCGCGGTCGAAGCGCTGGCCAGGCGCGCGCAGTCGCTCCTGCGCTTCGTGGAGGCCTACCGCGCGGTGGCACGCCCGCTGGCCCCCCGGGCCGAGACGATCGCGCTGGCGCCCTGGCTGGCCGAGAACCTGTTGGCCTGGCGGGCGCAATGGGGCGATGCCGTGCACTGGCAGTGCGAGGTGCGGCCGTCCACGCTGGCGGTGCGGGCCGACAGGGCGCTGCTGCAGCAGGCCATGGGCGCGATCACGGTCAACGCCGCGGAGGCGGCACTCGACAGGGCCGGGCGCCCGGGCGAGGGCCCGGCCTCGGTCACGGTGCGGGCAGAGCCCTGCGGCAAGGGCCGGCTCACTCTGGCCATCGAAGACAGTGGCGACGGCATCTCGGCGGCCCAGCGCGAGCAGGTGCTCGTTCCCTTCTACACCACCAAGACGGGTGGCAGCGGCATCGGCTTGAGCCTGGCACGCCAGATCGTGCTGGCGCACGGCGGCCGCCTGGCCATCGACGACTCAACGCTTGGCGGTGCGCGTGTTTCGATGGTGCTGGGCATGGCCCGCGCTGGCGATTTCAACCGGGCCGCGGACGGCGACGGGCTGCCAGCGGCTCCGTCCTGAGCGCCCCGGCGGTCCAGGAAGCCCCGACTTGACCTGGATCAGCCCGCCGTCAGCGGCCGCGTGCATCATGCGGCCATGGCGGCGAAGTTCATCCCCATCCTGCCGGTGGCCGTGTCGGCCCCGGCGCCGGTCGTGCCCGAGCCCGTGCTGGCCGGTCCGGCCGAGACCTTGCAGCGCGTGCTGCGCGGCCTGCAGGCCGTGGTCGACCGCGAGGGCATGAACCTGGTCGAGCGGCACTGGATCCGCTCGCTGCGCGTGCAGGACGGCGAGGCCGACCTCACGCTGACGCTGTCGCCCCGCAGCGGCGAGGCGCGCGAGTTGATGGAGCGCAGCTTTGGCGTGCTGCGGCACCTGCTGCCCGACACCGACGTCTACGTGCATCACGCCTGAGCCTGCGCCCCAGGCTTAGTTTGTGGTCACTCCGCCAGCGGCGCCGTCACGGCGTCGATGCGCCCCATCACCTCGGGCGTGAGCTTGTCCAGCAGCGCCAGCGCGCCCAGGTTCTGCCGCAGCTGATCGAGCCTGGACGCGCCGGTGATCACGGTGGAGACGTTCGGGTTCTTCGCCACCCAGGCCAGCGCCAGCTGCGCCAGGGTGCCGTCGAGCTCGGCCGCGATCGGCTGAAGCTGCGCCACCGCGGCGTTCCTGGCGGCGTTGGTCAGGCCGTCGCGCAGGAAGGCCATGTTCTCCAGCGCGCCGCGGCTGCCCTCGGGGATGCCGCCCTGGTACTTGCCGGTGAGCAGCCCGCTGGCCAGCGGGCTCCACGTCGTCAGGCCCAGGCCGATGTCGCCGTACAGGCGCGCGTACTCCTGCTCCACGCGTTTGCGGTGGAACAGGTGGTACTGCGGCTGCTCCATCAGCGGCTTGTGCAGGTGGTGGCGCTCGGCGATCTCCCAGGCGGCGCGGATGTCGGCGGCCGGCCACTCGCTGGTGCCCCAGTAGAGGGCCTTGCCCTGGGTGATGAGGTCGCTCATGGCCCGCACGGTTTCCTCGATGGGCGTGTGCGGGTCGGGGCGGTGGCAGTAGATGAGGTCGATGTGATCCAGCTGCATGCGCCGGAGGCTGCCGTCCAGCGCCTGCATCAGGTACTTGCGGTTGAGCGTGTCCTTGCGGTTGACGGCCTCGCCCTGGCGGTCCAGGCCCCAGAAGAACTTGGTGCTGACGACGTAGTTCAGACGCGGCCAGGCCAGCTTCTTCAGCGCGTCGCCCATGATCGATTCGCTCTTGCCGCCGGCGTAGACCTCGGCGTTGTCGAAGAAGTTGATGCCGGCGTCGAACGCGGCGGCCATCATCTCGACGGCCTGTCCGGTATCGACCTGGTTGTGGTACGTCACCCAGGAGCCCAGCGAGAAGGCGCTGACACGGAGGCCACTGCGGCCGAGGCGACGGTATTGCATGGTGTTCGATGTCCGGGAGCGCGTTGGAAGGGCCGCGAGCGTAGCCGGTTGCGAGGCGCCCCGTCGGTCACTCAGGCCTGCGGCTGGCAATGCCACCTGGCATGGCGCGTTGCTTCGCCGACCAGTCGATGGCTAAAATGGCCAATCATTGCCGGAGTTCACCATGCGCGTCACCGCCACCGAGGCCAAGAACCGGTTTGGCAGCCTTTGCGCCCAGGCCAAGCGCGAACCGGTCTTCGTCGAGAAAGCGGGGCAGATCGACACGGTGATCCTGTCCGCCGAGCAGTACCAGAGCCTGAAGGCCACTCACGACAAGGCTGGCCTTGCCGCTCGCAAGGAGGCCTTCGAGGCCGAATTTGGCGATTGGATTTCTGCACAGAACGCCCGCCTCGAAGCACACGGCATTCCCGGCGCGGACCTGCGCCCGTGGTGAACGGTCAATGGCCCAGTACGACGTCTTCATCAATCCGAGCCGCAGCGCGTCTGACGGCATCCCCTATGTCGTCGTGATCCAGAGCGACCTGCTCGATGCGCTGGCTACCCGGATGACCATGCCTGTGGCGGTGTTCGATCCAGCGACGAGAGTACCGACTGCACTTTGTCCGGTCATCGTGGTCAAGGGCAAACGACTGCACGCGCTGGCGCACTATGCAGCGCCACTGCCCGCAAAGCTCTTGAAGCGACCGGTGGACAACGTCGCCGCTCAAGCCAGCTCTCTGGTGTCGGCGATGGATGCCGTGCTTTCGGGCATCTAGGCCGCACGGCGGTCGCGGCGGCGACATCCGGTGCGGGCGGGTTCATCAAGAATGCGCGCCATGGGCATGCTGCATCTCGTGCGCCACGGCCAGGCGCGTTTCGCCAGCGACGACTACGACCGCCTGAGCGAGCTCGGCCAGCGCCAATGCCAGGCACTGGGCCGCTTCTACGCGGCCAGCGGCCAACGCTTCGGCGCCGCGGTCACGGGCACGCTCAAGCGCCACCGGCAGTCGCTGGCGGCGCTGGCCGAGGGCCACGGCGCGCTGCCGGCGGCCACCGAGTTCGCGGCCTTGAACGAATACGACAGCGACGCCCTGCTGCGCGCTGCACTGGCCGAGCCGGGGCTGGCGCCGCCGCAGCCGCTGCCGCCGCCCACCACGCCCGAGGGCTACCGCGCGCACTTCCGCCTGCTGCGCCAGGCGCTGGCCGCGTGGACGGCCGGCCGGCTGGCCGTGCCGGGCATGCCGGTGCACGCCGAGTGGCGCGCCGGCATCGCCGCGGTGCTCGACCACGTCCGCGCGCAGGGCGAGGGCGACGTGCTGCTGGTCAGCTCCGGCGGCCCCATCGCCACCGCCACCGCCCACGTGATGGGTGCCCCCGGTGACGCCTGGGTGGAGCTGAACCTGCGGCTGCGCAACAGCGCCGTCACCGAGTTCAGCTTCAGCCCGAAGCGGCACGTGCTGCACAGCTTCAACACGCTGCCGCACCTGCTGGCGCCGGAGCGCGCCGACTGGGTGACGTACAGCTGAGCCGGCACGCGGGCCACCGGGCCGCTGCGCAAATAATCGGCGCTTGGAAAGGGTTCCGATGCAGCCAGGGCTCGAGATCGCGGTGGTGGGCGCCGGCCCGGTGGGGCTGGCGCTGGCGCTGCTCGCGGCGCGCCGCCTGCCCGAGGCGCGCATCGCGCTGTTCGACGCCCGCCCGGCCGACCGCGACGTCGCCGCCGACCCGCGCACATTGGCGCTGTCGCTGGGCAGCGTGCAGTTGCTCGAGCGGCTGGACGCCTGGCCCGGCGAGGCCGCGGCACCCATCCGCCGCGTGCACGTGTCGCAGGCGCCGGCCGGCATCACCTTCGGCACCCTGCTGGGGCACGAGGCGCCAGCCGTCACGCTCGACGCCGCCGAGCTGGGCGTGCCGCAGCTGGGCGCCGTGCTGTCCTATGGCACGCTGCTGGCCCCGCTGCAGGCCGCCTGGCTGGCCGCGGCGGCGGCGCAGCCGCAGCGGCTGGCCACGCGCTTCGGCACGCCGGTGGCGGCGCTGAAGGCGCTGCCCGATGGCGTGGAGGTCGACGCAGGCATCGCCGAGCGCTTCGACCTGGCCGTGGTGGCCGAGGGCGGCGTGTTCGCCGAACAGGCGCGCAAGGCCCTGGCGGCCGACTACGGGCAGACGGCTTGGGTGGGCACCGCCACGCTGGCCGCGCCGCTGCAGGGCACGGCCTTCGAGCGCTTCACGCCCGACGGCCCCGTGGCCCTGCTGCCCTTGCCCGCGGCAGCCGATGGCGCGGCACGCGCGGCCCTGGTGTGGTGCGTGCCCACGGCCGCCGACCCGGTAGCGCCGCTGTCGGCGCCGCAGCGCCTGGCGCTGCTGAACAGCCGCCTGCCGGCCGGGGCCGGCACCGTGACGGCGCTGTCGCCGCTGAAGAGCTTCGCGCTGGGCCTCAACGCCGAGCGCTCGCTGGTGCAAGGCCGCACCGTGCGCATCGGCAATGCGGCGCAGACGCTGCACCCGGTGGCCGGGCAGGGCCTGAACCTGGGCCTGCGCGACGCGCACGCGCTGGTCGACGCCCTGCAGCGCGGGCCCGGCGTCGATGCCGCGCTGGCCCGCGCAGCCTTCGGCCGCGCGCCCGACCGCTGGAGCCTGATCGTCGCGACCGACTTCCTGGCGCGCAGCTTCACCTGGCGGCTGCCGGGCGCGGCGGCGCTGCGCAGCCTGGGGCTGGCGGCGCTGCAGGCCCTGCCGCCGGCCAAGGCAGCGCTGGCGCGGCAGATGATGTTCGGCTGGCGCTGAACGGCGATCAGAACCGGCGGTGGCGCAGCGCCGGCAGCTGCGTGCGCACGGCGTTCAGCCGCTGCGGCTCGATCTCGGCGCTGACGAAGCCCTCGCCCTCGGGCAGCTGGTCCAGGATCTCGCCCCAGGGCCCCACCACCATGCTGTGGCCCCAGGTGCGGCGCCCGTTGGCGTGGGTGCCGCCCTGCGCCGCAGCCAGCACGTAGCACTGGTTCTCGATGGCGCGCGCGCGCAGCAGCAGTTCCCAGTGCGCCTCGCCCGTGGTGTGGGTGAACGCGGCCGGCACGCACAGCAGGTCGCAGGGCGGCTGCATCAGCGCGCGGTAAAGCTCCGGGAAGCGCAGGTCGTAGCACACCGACAGGCCGACGCGCAGCCTGCGGCCATCCGGCAGCGGCCCGCACTGCACGGCCACGGGCTCGCGGCCGGCCTCGAGCACGCGCCCCTCGTCGTAGCTCTCGCGGCCGTTGTCGAAGGCGAACAGGTGCACCTTGTCGTAGTGCCCGGCCTCGCGGCCGTCGGGGCCGTAGGCGATGCTGCGGTTGAGCACGCGGCCCTCGGCCGCGCCGCGCACCGGCAGCGTGCCGGCGACCAGCCAGATGCCCAGCTCGGCCGCCAGGCCGGCCAGGAAGGCCTGCATGGGGCCTTGCCCGGGGCCCTCGGCCAGGGCCAGCTTGTCGCTGTCGCGGTGGCCGATCAGGCAGAAGTACTCGGGCAGCAGCACCAGGCCGGCACCGGCCGCGGCGGCTTGGCGCACCAGCCGGTCGGCGGCGGCGCGGTTGGCGGGCCAATCGGGGGTAGACACCATTTGAACGGCAGCGACTCTCATGTCTGCATCGTAGACGGCCCGGTCACAGTTCCCCCGGGGCGCGGTGGGCAAAGGCAAAGGCACTAGCCTCCGTTGTCTCCTAGACGCGACGTGTTCCGTGCAGTCGCCGCGGCGGGCCCAGGCCGGAAGTGCACAGGCCCCATCGATGCCCGCCCGGCCGGATCCAGGACGAGGGAAGTTCCGATGTTGTCCAGCCCCCCGGCGCTGCAGGCGCTGGCCGAGCACAGCCGCTACGTGCAGCGGATCCGCCGGCGCTATGCCGCCGAGCGCGCCCTGCTGCCGCCCGGCCCGGCCCCCGACGCCGCCGCCATCGGCGCCCTGGTGCAGCGCCTGCGCGCTGGCGGGCGCGATCTCCCTTCGGCGCTGCGCGTGGCCCGCCAGCTCGTTCTGGAGCGGCTGGCCGTGCTCGACGTGGAGCAGGCGGCGCCGCTGGAGGTGGTCACCGGCTGCATGACCGACCTCGCCGAGGCCACGCTGGAGCTGGCCCTGGCCGCCGCGCGCGAGGAGGCCGACGCCCGCCACGGCCCGGCGCTGGGGCCGGATGGCCGTCAGGTGGAGCTGTGGATCGTGGGCATGGGCAAGCTCGGCGCACGCGAGCTCAACGTGTCCTCCGACATCGACCTCGTCTACGTCTACGAGGACGACGGCCACACCCCCGGCGACGCGAACGGCCAGCGCGCGGTGAGCTTCCACGAG
>JBILSW010000462.1:0-3265 GCA_044371895.1 Rubrivivax sp. | reverse complement strand
CTCGGCCGTGTCCTGCGCGTACTCGATGCCGGCTGATTCGAGACCGATGAAGCCGCGTGGCGGCTCCGGCAGATCGAGGCGGGCCAGGAATTCGTCGATGTCAGGCGCGGCGCTCACAGGGGTTTCCTCGGCTTCCGGGTTGGTGGCTGATCGGCGGGGCAGGGCGGCGGCGCCGCGTCACTCGGGGATGCCGGCCAGCCGCGCCGCGGCGATGCGGCGCTCGATGTGCGCCTGGAAGGCGGCCTCGCGGCCGGGCCAGGGGCGCTCCCAGGCGGCGTCATGGACATCGGTGGCGATGCGCACGCGCGGCAGCAGCCGGCGCAGTTCGCGGCCGGCGGCCTGCGCTTCGGCGGCCTGGCCGGCCCAGCCATGCGACAGCGCCAGCGACAGGTAGGACCAGGGGCTCTGCGGCGCAGCGGCCTGCAGCTTGCGCGCCCAGTCCAGCGCCTCGTCGGGGCGATCCAGCACGCGGGCGTAGTGCGAGAGGTTGAAGTACTCGGCGACCGGGGCCGGGAACGGCGGCTGCAGGCTCAGCGCCCTCAGCGTGTACTGGCGGGCCGTCTCGGCATCGCCCAGTGCGGCCAGCGTGTCGCCCACCGACAGCAGGGTCTGGGCGCCGTTGGGGTCCAGGCGCAGAGCGCGCTCGGCCCAGTCGCGGGCGGCGCTGGGCTGTCCGCTGCGCAGCGCGTGGCCCGAGAGCACGTTGAACATCCGCGGGTCGCGCACGCCCTGGTCGACGACGCGCCGCGCCAGGGTGGCGGCTTCGGCCAGCCGGGCGTCGATGTCCTGCGTCGACCAGCCGGTCTCGGCCTGCGAGAAGTTGTAGACCTGCAGGAAGAGGGTGCGGGCCAGCGTGGCCGCGGCACGCATGTTCTCGGGCTCCGCCTGCAGCGCCTTGCGCGCCAGCCCCGCGGCCTGCTCGAGGTCGTCGAGCCGGTCCAGGTGCTGGCCCAGTGCCGCGGCGCGCAGCAGCATCTCGCTGACCGAGGGTTCGGAGTTGCGCTTCTCGGCCTCGCTCTGCAGCGCCAGCAGTGTCGCCGGCCCCACGGCGCTGCGCACGCGGCCGGTGAACTCGTCCTGCAGCTTGAACAGCTGCTGCAACGAGCCGTCGAAGCGCTCGCTCCACATCGGCGTCTGCCGCTCGGCATCGATCAGTTGCATCGTCAGCCGGATCGCATCACCGCTGACCTGCACGCCGCCCTGCAGCACGAAGCGCACCCGGGTCGTGGCGTAGAGGGTCCGCAGATCCAGGTTGCGCGCCTGGATGGCCAGTGCCGGCTGCGGGGGCACGATGACCGCGTCCTGGATGCGGCTGAGGTCGGCCGTGAGAGCGGCGGTCAGGCCCTCGGCGATGAAGTCCTTGCCAGCATCGCCGCTGAGGTTGGCCAGCGGCAGCAGCATGATCGAGAGCGTGCCGGCCGGCAGTTGATCGGCGGCCGTCGCCGACGGGGCCGCGGGGCCGGACGTGACGGCGCGGTAAGCGTTCAGGTAGCCGGCCAGGCCCCCAAGCACGGTGCCCACGCCGGCCAGCACCAACAGCGGCTTGCGCAGGCGGATCAGCACCCGGCGCCAGCGCGGCGTGTCGTCGGCGCCTTGGGGCGCCGCATCAAGACCATCCAAGAAACCACCTCGATCTGTGGCGCGGTTGCGCCGGCGAAGGGCAGTCCCCCGGTGAGTCAGCCCCCGACAAAGGACGTGCAGCGCCGGCAAATCTGCGACGCAGCGTCCTGCATACTACCTGCCGCATGGAGGAGACAACGCAGGCTGGCTGGCCGCGTTGTCCGCCGCCGGCACACGCCGCCGTGCCCGGGGTCCGGGTGCCGCAGGCCGAGGTCCGCAGGAGCGAGGCGATGGGAACTGCCGAAGACGACGTGGCGATCTGCCAGGCGCTGGCCTCGGCGCGCGACCACGACGGCCTCGTCGCCCACTGCACCGCGCTGCAGCGCCGACTGGCCACCACCGCCGAGCCTTACCCCGATCTCACCGCGCTGAAGCTGCTGGGCTTGCTGCGCCGCCGCCGCTGCTTCGGTGCGATGGAAGCGCTGGCCGACGCGTTGCTGCAGGCCGGCGGCGATCATCCGGCGCTGCGCCGCCAGTACGCGCAGGCGCTGATCGACCAGGGCCGCTACACCGCCGCCCAGCAGGTGCTGGCCGCGCTGGCCGCCGACACGCACGGGCGGCACCCCGGCGAGTGGGCCGAGGCGCAGGGCCTGCTGGGCCGCGTGCACAAGCAGCTCTACGTCAACGGCACGGCCCGTGCCGACCGCGCCGCCGCCTGGCTGCAGCGGGCCCTGGCCGGCTACCTGGCGCCTTACCGCGCTGCGCCGCAGCGTCACCCGTGGCACGGCATCAACGCCGTGGCCCTGCTGGCCCGCGCGGCGCGCGATGGCGCCGACCCCGGCCCGCTGCAGCCCGGCGAGGCCGTGGCCCCCCTGGCCGAGGACATCCTCGGCCGGCTGGAAGAGGCCGATGCCGACGGCGGCCTGTCGGTCTGGGACCTGGCCACCGCCATGGAGGCCTGCGTGGCGCTGGGCCGCGCCGAAGCCGCGCTGGCCTGGGCCCGGCGCTACACCGACGACCCGCGGGCCGATGCCTTCGAGCTGGCCAGCACGCTGCGCCAGATGACCGAGGTGTGGCAACTGGCCGACCCGGGCCCGGTGAACCCCACGCTGCAGGCCCTGGTGCAGCTGCTGCGTGCGGCGCTGATGCAGCGCGACGGTGGCGAGCTGCGGGCGCCGGCGGCCGAACTGCAGGCCGATCTGCGCGGCCTGCAGGCCACGGACCTGCAGCGCGTCTTCGGCGCCGACCGCTACGTCACGCTGGACTGGTACCGCCGTGGCCTGGAGCGCTGCACCGCGGTGGCCCGCATCGGCCGCGATGCCAGCCGCGGCGACGGCACGGGCTTCCTCGTCGAGGGCCGCGAGTTGTGCGCCGACTGGGGGGCCGAGCCGGTGCTGATGACCAACGCCCACGTCATCAGCCCCACGCCCGAGGTGGCGATCGCGCTGAGGCCGCAGGAGGTGGTCGTCACCTTCGAGGCAGCCGAGGGCGCGGCCGGCCAGCACAGGCGGGTGGGCGAGTTGCTGTTCCACTCCCGCATCGGCGAGCTCGACACCACGGTGATGCGGCTGGATCGGCCGGTGCCGGGCGCACGCCCGGTGCCGGTGGCCGAGCTGCCGCCGCGCGCCGACGGCCGCCTCTACGCCGTGGGCCACCCGCTGGGCGGCGGCCTGAGCTTCTCGCTGCAGGACAACCTGCTCGTCGA